>NZ_JBXEJO010000031.1:0-101869 GCF_056837965.1 Bradyrhizobium ferriligni | reverse complement strand
GCAATAGCCGTTTCTCGGGGCAGCGTCACGTCGTTTCCGGGGCGCCGGTGTGGCAATAACCCCGCCCGACCAGCGGCTTGGCTCAGCGCTGGCAGGTGATGGCGACGAATTCGCCGCAGCCGTTGCCGCTGCATTTTTCATTCGCGGCGTGCGGAACCGCGCCGGTGATCTCGTCGGGATCGACGCGGCGGTAATTGGTGGCCTGCGCAAAATCGCGTGACCGGCAATAGGCGCGGGCGGCGGAGGCACCGCAACGGTCGCCGCGGGCGAGGCACTGGTCGATGCCGTAGCCGTCCGCCTGGTTGGCGACGATGAAAACGCGGCTGTCGGCCAATGCGGCCGAGGAGACAAGGAAAGACGGAGCAAGGAAAAGCGTGCAGGCAATCAATGCTGAAACAGGCCGCATGGTGCACCGGTGAAAATGGCAGGGAATCCGCATGCGTCCGGATACGCCCAAATCCTTAATAATGATTAACCATGAGGGCGTTGACGTGATTTCAGCGCGGGCCGGGTGGCAAACCGCCCGAAAACAGCCCCTTGACGCGATAAAGGGGCCGTGAGACATGGTGGAACCATGAACGGCCACCTCGCCATCTGCAGCATTTGCCGCGAGATTATGAGCTAGCGATTCGCTGGCTGAGGCCGTCTTTTCTCAACACATGAGAGCATTGGACCGCCCGGCCAGCACCGGACCGGCTCTCGCATTCGCACGTTCTTGCGGCGAACGGGGTTGCGAATGCGAGAGCCGGTCCGGTGCCAACAAAGGTAAAGTTTAATGCCGCCTGTGATTTGAAGTTCCTGAACGATCTCCCTGCCATTACAGCAGGAACTTCAAATCACAGGCGGCACTGGGAACGGTTTCCATGGATTTGCGCCTCTACGATACGCTGACCCGGGAGAAGCGGCCGTTTGTGCCGCTCAATGCCGACAACGTCCGCATGTATGCCTGCGGACCGACGGTCTACGACTTCGCCCATATCGGCAACGGCCGCGCCGCCATCGTTTTCGACGTGCTGTTTCGCGTGCTGCGCCATCGCTATGGCGCCGATCACGTGACCTATGTCCGCAACATCACCGACGTCGACGACAAGATCAACGTCCGCGCCGCGCGGGATTATCCCGGCGTGCCGCTGAACGAGGCGATCCGCAAGGTCACCGAACTGACCTATCAGCAGTATCAGGACGATGTCACGGCGCTCGGCTGCTTGCCGCCGACCGTGCAGCCGCGCGCGACCGAGCATATCCCGGAGATGCGCGCGATCATCGAGAAGCTGGTCGCCGGTGGCTTTGCCTATGTCGCCGAGGATCACGTGCTGTTCTCGCCGCAGGCGATGAACGCGGCCAACTCGATGTTGCCGCGCTACGGCGCGCTGTCGAAGCGTTCGCTCGACGAGATGATCGCGGGCGCCCGCGTCGACGTCGCGCCCTACAAGCGCGACAACACGGACTTCGTGCTGTGGAAGCCGTCGAAGCCGGGCGAGCCCTCATGGCCGTCGCCGGCCGGCATCAAGGTCGAGGGCCGCCCCGGCTGGCACATCGAGTGCTCGGCGATGGCCTGGAAGCATCTCGGCGAGAAGTTCGACATCCATGGCGGCGGCATCGACCTGGTGTTCCCGCACCATGAGAACGAGCTCGCCCAGACCTGCTGCGCGTTCCACTCCGACCGAATGGCCAATGTCTGGATGCATAACGGCTTCCTGCAGATCGAAAGCGAGAAGATGTCGAAGTCGCTCGGCAACTTCTTCACGATCCGTGATCTCTTGGCCGATTGGCCCGGCGAAGTGCTGCGGCTTGCCATGCTGAAGACGCATTATCGTTCGCCGCTCGACTGGACCACCAAGGCCACCGAGGAGGCCGCGAAGACACTCGACGACTGGTACGCGGTCGCGGCCGACGCCGAGCCCGGCGCGCCGTCGCCGGCGATGGTCGAGGCGCTCTACGACGACCTCAATACGGCGCAGGCGATGGCCGTGCTGCACGGCCTGCGCAGTGCCGCGTCGAGCAGCGAACAGAGCCGCAAGGAGTTTGCCGGCTCGCTCCGGCTGCTCGGTTTCCTGTCGGAGAGCGCGGCTGCGTGGGAGGCGCGCAAGCAGCAGGCGAGCGGCGTCGATGCCGCCGCGGTGGAAGCACTGATCGCCGAGCGCACCGCGGCGCGGGCGCGCAAGGATTTCAAGGAGTCCGATCGGATCCGCGATCAGCTCGCCGCGATGGGCGTGGCGATCAAGGACGGAAAGGATGCCGAAGGAAAGCCGATCACCACCTGGGAGGTCGCGCGATGAGCCGTTCCGCACCCGCACTGCGCCCGTATCTGCCCGACGACGCGCCGCTGCTGGCGGCGATCTTCGCGGCCTCGATCATGGACCTGACCGGCGACGACTACAGTGAGGCGCAGCAGGAAGCCTGGGCGATGGCCGCCGACGACGAGGCGGCCTTCGGCAAGAAGCTCGCCGGCCAGCTCACGCTGATCGCGACCTTGCAGGGCGCGCCGATCGGTTTCGCCTCGCTGAAGGGCGCCGATCTCATCGACATGCTCTATGTGCATCCGAGCGCGGTCGGGCAGGGTGTCGGCAGCGCGCTGTGCGATGCGCTGGAGAAGATCGCGAGTGCCCGCGGCACCAAGACCCTGAAGGTCGATGCCAGCGACACCGCGCTGGAATTCTTCCGCAAGCGCGGCTACGTCGCCCAGCAGCGCAACTCGGTCACTATCAACGACGAGTGGCTTGCCAACACCACGATGCAGAAGCAGCTCGATGGTGTCGCCACCCCGGGGGGCCACGCGTGAGCCGCGAGCGCCTCTATCTGTTCGACACCACGCTGCGCGACGGCGCGCAGACCAATGGCGTCGACTTCACGCTGCAGGACAAGCAGGTGATATCAGGCATGCTCGACGCGCTCGGCATCGATTATGTCGAGGGCGGCTATCCCGGCGCCAATCCGACCGACAGCGAGTTCTTCAGCAGGAAACCCGCCTTCGAGCACGCGCGCTTCACCGCCTTCGGCATGACGCGGCGGCCGGGCCGCTCGGTGTCGAACGATCCGGGGCTTGCCGGCATCCTTGAAGCCAATGCGGATGCGATCTGCTTCGTCGCAAAATCCTCGGCCTACCAGGTCCGGGTCGCACTCGAAACCACGAATGAGGAGAACCTCGCCTCGATCCGCGACAGCGTCGCGGCCGCGAAGGCGCTCGGCCGCGAGGTGATGGTCGACTGCGAGCATTTCTTTGACGGCTACAAGGAGAACCGCGACTACGCGCTCGCCTGCGCCAGGGCGGCCTATCAGTCCGGCGCCCGCTGGGTGGTGCTGTGCGACACCAATGGCGGCACCATGCCGCATGAAATCGAGACCATCGTCGGCGACGTCGTCACGCACGTGCCGGGCGCCAATCTCGGCATCCACGCCCATAACGACACCGAGCAGGCGGTCGCCAATTCGCTCGCCGCGGTGCGGGCCGGCGCGCGGCAGATCCAGGGCACGCTCAACGGCCTTGGCGAGCGCTGCGGCAACGCCAATCTCTGCTCGCTGATCCCGACCTTGAAGCTGAAGCAGGAGTTTTCCGACAAGTTCGAGATCGGCGTCACCACGGAGAAGCTGGCGACGCTGATGAAGGTGTCGCGCACGCTCGACGACATGCTGAACCGCGCGCCCAACCGCCATGCGGCCTATGTCGGCGAAAGCGCGTTCGTCACCAAGACCGGCATCCATGCCTCGGCTGTCATGAAGGATCCGCAGACCTACGAGCACGTGCTGCCCGAACTGGTCGGCAATCACCGCAAGGTGCTGGTGTCGGATCAGGCCGGCCGCTCCAACGTGATGGCCGAGCTCGACCGTGCCGGGATCGCCTATGACAAGAGCGATCCGCGGCTGACGCGGCTGGTCGAGGAGTTGAAGGAGCGCGAGGCGGCGGGCTTTGCCTATGAATCCGCCAACGCATCGTTCGATCTGCTGGCGCGCCGCACGCTCGGCAAGGTGCCGGAATATTTCAAGGTCGAGCAGTTCGACGTCAATGTCGAGCAGCGCTACAACGCCAACGGCCAGCGCGTCACGGTGGCGCTCGCGGTGGTGAAGGTCGATGTCGACGGCGAGCGGCTGATCTCGGCCGCCGAAGGCAACGGCCCGGTCAACGCGCTCGACGTCGCGCTGCGCAAGGATCTCGGCAAGTACCAGAAATATATCGATGGCCTGAAGCTGATCGACTACCGCGTGCGTATCCTCAATGGCGGCACCGAAGCGGTCACGCGCGTCTTGATCGAAAGCGAGGACGAGACCGGCGAGAGCTGGACCACGGTCGGCGTCTCGCCCAATATCATCGACGCCTCGTTCCAGGCGCTGATGGATTCGGTGTTTTACAAGCTGGTGAAGTCGGGCGCGCAGGCGTGAGACTGTAGCCCGGTTGAGCGAAGCGATATCCGGGGCGTCTCGATCGGTTTCCCCGGATGTCGCTTCGCTCATCCGGGCTACAAGTCCGGGAGGAGGGCCCATGATTGACCACGTCTCCGTCGGTGTCCGCGATTTGGAACGGGCCGCGCGGTTCTATGAGCCGACGCTGGCCGCGCTGGGCCTGAGCCGCCTCGTCACGCGGCCGGCGACGATCGGGTTCGGCAAGGCCTATCCCGAATTCTGGATCAATCTGCGCGCGGCGATGGCGCAGGTGCCGCACGAGAGCGGCACCCATATCTGCCTGCGCGCGAAGACCACCGCCGAGGTCGATGCCTTCCACACCGCGGCGCTGGCGTCAGGCGGCCTCTCCGATGGCCCTCCGGGCCTGCGCCCGCACGACCGCGTGCGCTACTATGCGGCCTTCGTCCTCGATCCCGACGGCAACCGCATCGAGGCCGTGACTTTTCCGAGCGAGTAGTAAGGATTTCAGGCTAGCACTTATCTCGACCCGTCATCCTGAGGAGCGCGTAGCGCGTCTCGAAGGATGCGCGGCCACCAGCGGGGCCTTCGTGCTTCGAGACGGCCGCTTTGCGGCCTCCTCAGCATGACGGTGATGGAGCCGAAACTGCGGCGAACAGTTATAGCCGCCGCGCCACTTCGGGCGCGAGATCCTTCGCAGCCTCGGGCGTGCGTGCCACCGCCGAACGCAGCCGCGGCAGGATCTCGTCGACGCGGTCGGCCATCAGGACGTTGATCGGCAGCGTCGGGCGGATGAATTCGGTCATGCGCATGTGGTTGAGCAGCGACAGCAAGGGCTCCCAGAAGCCATCGATGTTGGCGAGCAGGATCGGCTTATGGTGACGGCCGAGCTGCTGCCAGGTCAGTTGCTCGACCAGCTCCTCCAGCGTGCCGATGCCGCCGGGCAGCGCGACGAATGCATCCGAGCGCTCGAACATCAGGCGCTTGCGCTCATGCATGTCGGGCGTGACGATCATCTCCTGAACCGAGGTCAGCGCGTTCTCGCGCGCGCGAAGAAATTCGGGAATGATGCCGGTGACGGAGCCGCCGTGGTCGAGCGTGGATTTCGCGACCGCGCCCATCAGGCCGATCGAGCCGCCGCCATAGACCAGGCGAACGTTGTTTTCGGCAAAGCTCTTGCCGAGCGAGACGGCAGCTTCAACGAAACGGGGATTGTTACCGGGGCCGGAGCCGCAATAAACACAGACAGTCTTGATTTGGTTCATACGATCCTTGTGGCACTGCAGCGTAAACAGGGTCAAGAGTCGGATATGGGGATTGAGAGGCGAAAAATCCCGTAAATTCCCGCGAATCGCGAACAATTTTCATCATAAGCCTGTACGCCGCGTTCAAACGATCTATATGACGGGCACAATGGCAAACCGTGGAAAAGATGTGGCAGCGGACCGCCGCGCCGCGATCGCGCCGGCGGGCTCCTGATGGTGCCGCCGCAACAGAATGTGACCGGCGCCGCTGAGCCCACGGCCACGACACCGGCCGCCGAGAAGGGGACGCTGCTCGGCACCCTCGTTCATCTCTGGCCCTATATCTGGCCCGGCGATCGCGCCGATTTGAAGACGCGCGTGATCTGGTCGGTGGTGCTGCTGTTGTTCGCCAAGCTCGCGACGCTGTCAGTGCCGTTCACCTTCAAATGGGCGATCGATGCGCTGAACGGCACGGGCTCGGCGCCGGTCGCGGCCTCGAACTGGGTCGTATGGCTGATCGCCTCGCCGGTGCTGATGACGATCAGCTACGGCGCGGTGCGCATCATCATGGCGGTGCTGACGCAGTGGCGCGACGGCATCTTCGCGCGCGTCGCCATGCATGCGGTGCGGCGGCTCGCCTACATCACCTTCGTGCATATGCACGAGCTGTCGCTGCGCTTCCATCTCGAGCGCAAGACCGGTGGCCTGACCCGCGTGCTGGAGCGCGGCCGCTCCGGCATCGAGACCATCGTGCGGATGGTGATCCTGCAGCTGATCCCGACCATCGTCGAGGTTGCGCTGCTGGCGGCGGTGCTGCTCTGGCAGTTCGACTGGCGCTACGTGCTCGCGGTGCTGCTCACGGTCGTCGTGTTCATGTACTTCACCTATGTCGCGACCGAGTGGCGGATCGAGATCCGCCGCAGGATGAACGATTCCGACACCGAGGCGAACACCAAGGCGATCGACTCGCTGCTCAACTACGAGACGGTGAAATATTTCGGCGCCGAAGAGCGCGAGGCGCGGCGTTACGACCGCTCGATGGAGCGCTACGAGCAGGCCAGTGTGAAGACCTACACCTCGCTCGCCGTGCTCAACACCGGGCAGGCGATCATCTTCACCGCCGGGCTGACCGCGACCATGCTGATGTGCGCGTTCGGCATCCGTAACGGCACCCACACCGTCGGCGATTTCGTGCTGATCAATTCGATGATGATCCAGCTCTACCAGCCGCTGAACTTCATGGGCATGGTCTATCGCGAGATCAAGCAGGCGATCATCGACATCGAGAAGATGTTCGACGTGCTGGCGCGCGATCCCGAGGTGCAGGACATTCCGGGGGCCAAGCCGCTCGCGGTATCCGCCGGCAGCGTGCGCTTCGAGGATGTCCGCTTCGCCTACGAGGCGGACCGGCCGATCCTCAAGGGCCTGAGCTTCGAGGTGCCGGCCGGCAAGACGGTTGCGATCGTCGGTCCCTCCGGCGCCGGCAAGTCGACGATCTCGCGGCTGTTGTTCCGCCTCTACGACGTCTCGAGCGGCCGCATCCTGATCGATGGCCAGGACATCAAGACCGTGACGCAGGCCTCGCTGCGCTCGGCGATCGGCATGGTGCCGCAGGACACCGTGCTGTTCAACGACACCATCCGCTACAACATCCGCTATGGCCGCTGGGACGCCGGCGACGACGAGGTGGAGGAGGCGGCGCGCCTCGCGCAGATCGACGGCTTCATCCGGATGTCGCCGCAGGGCTATGAGACCCAGGTCGGCGAGCGCGGCCTGAAACTCTCCGGCGGCGAGAAGCAGCGCGTTGCGATCGCGCGCACGGTGTTGAAGGCGCCGCCGATCCTGGTGCTGGACGAGGCGACCTCCGCGCTCGACAGCCACACCGAGCACGAGATCCAGGGCGCGCTGGAGCGGGTCTCGCGCAACCGCACTTCGCTGGTGATCGCGCACCGGCTGTCGACCATCGTCGGCGCCGACGAGATCATCGTGCTGGACCAGGGCCGGATCGCCGAGCGCGGCACCCACGCGCGGCTTTTGGCCGCCGACGGCCTCTATGCCAGCATGTGGAACCGGCAACGCGAGGCCGAGGAGGCCCGCGAACGGCTCGCCCAGGTCGATGACGACGGCACCGCGCCGAATCGGCTGCCGCCGGCGGTCACTGAATCGTCGGAGGATTCCAGCCCTGACGCGGGTGAGAAACCCTTGCCGACCGCCGCGGAATAGTCGATTTAGGGCCTCTCCCGCCAAATGGGGCGGGGAAACGCAAGCGAGCTCTGATGTCGATCGCCAATTCCATCCGCGCGCAGATCCCGCCGATCCACCCGGAGGGCTATCCCTTCATTGGCGGCTTCGCTCTGGCGAGCCTGATCCTGTTCTGGATCTGGACCCCGCTGGGCTGGATCGGGACGCTGCTGACCGTCTGGTGCGCGCTGTTCTTCCGCGATCCGGTCCGGGTGACGCCGCTGCGCGACGGCATCGTGGTGTCGCCGGCCGACGGCCGCGTCTCGATGGTGGTGCAGGCGCTGCCGCCGGCCGAGCTCGGGCTCGGCGACAAGCCGCTGCCGCGGGTCTCGGTGTTCATGAGCGTGTTCAACTGCCATGTGAACCGCAGCCCGGTGGTCGGCCGCATCGACCGCATCGCCTACCGGCCCGGCGCCTTCATCAACGCCGAGCTCGACAAGGCGAGCGAGGACAATGAGCGCAATTCGCTCGTCATCTCGACCTCCAACGGGCGCATCGGCGTGGTCCAGATCGCGGGCCTCGTGGCGCGGCGCATCGTCTGCTTCGTCAAGGAGGGCCAGTCGATCGGCGCCGGCGAGCGCTTCGGCCTGATCCGCTTCGGCTCGCGGCTTGACGTCTATCTACCCGAGGGCACCAAGGCGCTGGTCTCCGAGGGGCAGACCGCGGTCGCCGGCGAGACGATTCTGGCGGATTTCCGGGGCGCCGATCCGGGCCGGACTTACCGCGCCGATTGATTGCTCGCACATCTAGCCCATCATCCTGAGGAGCCCGCAAAGCGGGCGTCTCGAAGGATGCAGGCCACCGAGAGGGGCCTCATGGTTCGAGACGCGCGTTCCGCGCTCCTCACCATGAGGGGGTACGCCTGGATCAGGCAATTAACTCTGTTTCTCCGGCCCGATCGGCCGGTTCCCGCACCGATGGCGGAGCGGGGCAGCGCTTGCTATATTGCAAAACCATGACGCCATTCGATCCGAATTCCACCGAGTATCGCCGCCGCCGGTTCCGCCCGATCCCGGTGCGGATGCTGGTGCCGAACATGATCACGCTGCTGGCGATCTGCGCCGGACTCACCGCGATCCGGCTGTCGACCGAAGGGCGGATGGAGCTTGCGGTCGCCGCGATTGTGTTCGCCGCGATCCTCGACGGCATCGACGGCCGCGTCGCCCGCATGATCAAGGGCCAGTCGAAATTCGGCGCGGAGCTCGACAGCCTCGCCGACTTCGTCAATTTCGGCGTCGCGCCGGGCCTGATCCTGTATTTCTGGCAGCTGCATGAATTGAACAATGGCGGCTGGATCGCCGCGATGGTGTTCGCGATCTCGGGCGGCCTGCGGCTTGCGCGCTTCAATGCCTCGATCGACGATCCGAACAAGCCGGCCTTCGCCGCCAACTATTTCACCGGCGTGCCGGCGCCGGCCGGTGCGATCACCGTGCTGCTGCCGATCTATCTCGCCTTCCTCGGCGTGCCGATGCCGCCGGCGACGCTGACGGCGTTCTACACGCTCTTGATCGCCTTCCTGATGGTGTCGCGACTGCCGGTGTTCTCCGGCAAGACCGTGAAGATGCGCGTGCCGCCGGAAATGGTGCTGCCGGTGTTCGTTGCCGTGGTGTTCTTCGTCGCGCTGCTGATCGGCTATCCCTGGCACATCCTGTCGGCGGGCTCGGTTGCCTATTTGATCAGCCTGCCCTGGGGCTGGAAGTCCTATCGCGACCAGGAGCGCCAGCTTGCCGCGCAGACGCAAGGCACGGGCGCGCCGGCGGCGGCCGCTGCTGCTCCCTATGCAACGCCGGTCACGGAGAGCGATCGCGACGATCGTCCGACGCACCTGCACTGATGCCTCTCTATGATCCGTCATCCTGAGGGCGCGTAGCGCGTCTCGAAGAATGGACGGCCACCGGCGGGGCCGCCGACCCTTCGAGACGGCCGCTTGCGCGGTCTCCTCCAGCGACAACGGCTTCGCCGTTGCGCGGGGGTGACGGTGATGTGGTTGCTTCATTCCAGCAAATATCAGCCATGAGCGTGCCTCGGTTGGGTTCGCCTGCGATCTCGGCTATAGGCTGAGATGGCCGCTCGAGCATGATCCGGAAAAGTGGAGACCGGTTTTCCGAAAAGATCATGCTCAAACAAAGAAATGAGATCATGATGCGTTTCCGTGGAAACGCATCATGATCTGACGCCAAAAATCAGGAGAGAAACGCCGTGACGACATCCGCTTCCGCCCCGCTTCCTGCTTCCGTCCTTGAAGCGTTGGCGCGCTACGACACGCCGACGATCTGCAACGCGATGGAGATCGTCGCGCCGGAGCGCCGTCTGATCGGCTACACCGTGAAGCCGCTGGTCTGTCCGTTCCCGACGCTGCCGCCGATGGTCGGCTACGCCCGCACCACGACGATCCGCTCGGTGCTGAAATCCGGCCTCTCGGCCGAGGAGCAGTCGAAGCGCCGCATCGAATATTACGAATATGTCGGCACCGGCTTCGGCCCGCGCATCTCTGTCATCCAGGACATCGACGGCCCGGACGTCGGCTACGGCGCATTCTGGGGCGAGGTGCAGAGCAACGTGCACAAGGCGCTCGGCTGCCTCGGCGTCATCACCGACGGTTCGATCCGCGACATCCCGCAATGGGCGCCGGGCTTCCAGGCGCTGGCCGGCTCGATCGGCCCGTCGCACGCCTGGGTGCATGCGGAGGGCTTCGGCGGCGAGGTCCGCGTCGCCGGCATGACGGTGCGATCCGACGACCTGATCCACGCCGACAGCCACGGCGCCATCGTGATCCCCTACGAGGTCGCGGCGAAGCTGCCCGAGGCCGCCGAACTCTGCGGCCGCCGCGAGACCCCGATCCTGGACATCGCGCGTTCCAAGGATTTCTCGCTCGAGAAGCTGAAGGACGCGCTGAAGCGTTCGGCGGAAATCCACTGAGCGCGCGTTGTCGATTTGCGGAACGGCGGGCCGAAGGGCCCGCCGTTTTGCTTTCGTCAGGCCGGCGCAACCTGCGCGATCTCGTTCGCCCCGCGAACCGTCATGTCGATGGCGACATAGAGGATCACGGCGAGGCCGACATAGGCGATCCAGCGGTGGTTCTGCAGCAGCCGCGCGATGAAGGAGGCGGCCGCGCCCATCATCGCGATCGAGAGCGCGAGACCGAACACCAGCACGATCGGCTGCTCCCGCGCCGCGCCCGCGACCGCCAGCACGTTGTCGAGCGACATCGAGACGTCGGCAACGATGATCTGCGTGGTGGCCTGCCACAGCGTCTTGCGCTGGCCCTTTGCGCCATCGGCATGTTCGGCCGTGGTCTCGTGCGCGTCGGCGCGCAGCTCGCGCCACATCTTCCAGCACACCCACAATAGCAGGATGCCGCCGGCCAGCAGCAGGCCGACGATCTGCATCAGCTGCGTGGTGACGAGGGCGAACAGGATGCGCAGCAGTGTCGCGGCACCGATGCCGATCAGGATCGCCTTGCCGCGCTGCTTCGCCGGCAGGCCGGCCGCGGCAAGGCCGATCACGACGGCATTGTCGCCGGCCAGCACGAGGTCGATGACGACGACTTGCAGCAATGCGCTGAGGGCGTCGAGTGAAAACAATTCGGGCGAAAATAGTTCGGACATGGTCGCATTCCCCTTGAGGTCGGGGAGCGGACCCTTTCGACGAAACCGGCTCTTGCCGTCATGCGGACGGCAAATCCACCGCGACGCCTATCCGCGTCACGGGTCGAAGCAGGGCCACTCCAACTGAGTTCCAGTCCGACATCGCAGCTTGTGGCTGCCAGAGGGGCCCGGCCTGGGATTACGGTCGTGACACCGGACGCATTGCTGCTTCTTCCTCGAAGAACAGCGCCGCCTGATCCGGTTCGCCGAGGATTGCCGCTGCGCACCCCATGAAGGTGAACGCGCCGGCAAAATCCCACAGCGTGAGGTTCGCCACGCTTGTGCGCACGTGGATCACGCGCGCCGCAATCGCGGTAATGGCTGCCTGGACGAACAACAACAGGCTGAGCACGGGCAGCACGAGTGCGGGCTCAACCAGACGGAGCGTCAGGACGATCGGCAGCGCGGTCAGCGCGCCGAACAACAGCAGCATGCCGAACGGCTCCAGCGAGGGAGTCTTTCGCAAGATCCTGTCTGGAATGGTCGAGGACATTCCGGTCCTTTGCCGATCTTGTGCCGATCCTGGCTTGTCGTTCACGTCGAGGATATCAGAACACGATCTCCCTGAGGCGCGACGCGGCGCCGCGCGACCGCCGGCCGCGCGACAAGATGTACGTATGCGGTTCCGGAGAAGGCCCGTGCCCGGGGTGACTTTTTTGGCGCCGTTTTGGCGCCGCCGGCGCGGTGGCATGCCATGGCAAAGTCCGCGCGGCCCCTTTATCTTTGCTGACAGCGCTGGGCGAACGATCGAAAGGCAATTTCGATGAATATGGCAGGCAAGACGGTGCTGATCACCGGTTCCACCGACGGCGTCGGCCGTTACGTCGCGATGAAGCTGGCGTCGGCCGGCGCCCGGGTCCTGATCCACGGCCGCGATACCAAGCGGGCGCAGACGCTCGCCGACGAGATCAAGCGCCTCAGCGGCCGCGAGCCGATGTTCTACCAGGCCGATCTGTCCTCGCTCGCCGAGGTCCGCGAGTTCGCCCAGCTTGTGCTCGACGACCAGGAGCGCCTCGATGTGTTCGTCAGCAACGCCGGCATCGGTTCGCAAAACGAGGGGCCGGCGCGGCAGACCAGCAAGGACGGCCACGAGCTGCGCTTCGCGGTCAACTATCTCGCCGGCTTCCTGCTCGCGCATCTGTTGCTGCCGCGGCTCAAGGCGAGCACGCCGGCGCGCATCGTCAATGTCGCGTCACTCGGCCAGCACCCGATCGATTTCGGCGATGTGATGATCACGAAGAACTACAACGGCGCGCGCGCCTATGCGCAGAGCAAGCTGTCGCAGATCATGTTCACCATCGACCTGGCCGCGGAGCTCGAAGGCTCCGGCGTGACCGTTAACTCGCTGCACCCCGCGACCTATATGAACACCACGATGGTGCGCGCCAGCGGCGCGACGCCGATCTCGACCGTCGAGCAGGGCGGTGATGCCATCCTGCGTCTGGTCCAGGATGACGATGTGGCAGGCCGGAGCGGGCTGTTCTTCGACGGCAAGCGCGAGGCGCGGGCCCATGCCCAGGCCTATGACGCCGAGGCGCGCAAGCGGCTCAAGGCGTTGAGTCTTACGCTCACCGGGTTGCGGGCTTCCTGATCCGGCGCGGCGCCGGCGCCTCTTGGATGCGACCTTGGGCGCGGATCGCCTCGAACAGGCGCTTGCATGCGGCCGGAACGCCGCGATCCGGCACCGTTGCAATGCCGAGCAAGAGACCCGGCTGCGCGTGCTTCGGTGAAACATACCAGGGCGACAGCGGGGCGGGCGCCAGCCCGTGCGCGAGCAGTGCTCGGGCGATCTCGACATCGACGGTCTTGTCCGGCAGCGTCAGCATGACCGCGAGGCCGGCAACCCGCACGTCGTTGCTCCAGCTCCGTAGCGCCGTCGTCAGCGCATCGCGCCTGTCGCAATAGGCCCGCTTGGTTCGCCTGAGATGGCGGATGTAGTGGCCGTCGCGCATGAACTCGGCGGTCGACAGCTGCACCGCCGGGCCGGGAGCAGGGACCAGGCACGTCGCGACATCGGCGAACTGCGCCGCCAATGGCTCCGGAGCAACCAGGAAGCCGAGGCGAAGCGTCGGCGAGATCGTCTTGCTGAAGGAGCCGAGATGGATCACCCGGCCGGCGCGGTCGAGCGAGGCAAGCGCCGGCGCGGCACGGCCGTCGAGCTGCAACTCGCCGAGATAGTCGTCCTCGATGATGAAGGCTCCGGTTTGCGCGGCCCAGTCGAGCAGCTGCGCGCGACGTTTCGGCGACAGCGGCGGGCCGAGCGGCGCCTGCTGGCCCGGCGTCACAACCGCGAGTGCCGCGTCGGGGGCATGCTTGAGGCCGTACTCGACATCGACGCCATTGGCATCGACTGATATCGGGACGACCTCCAGCCGCGCGAGCTCGAGGCCCTTTCGCGTCAATGGAAATCCCGGTTCTTCCATCCATACGCGGCGGCCTTCGAGGCCGAGCACGCGCAGCGCGAGGCCGAGTCCGCCGCTGAATCCCGAGGTGATGACGATCTGCGCGGGCGAGCATTCGAGCCCGCGCGCGATCGCGAGGTGCGCCGCGATCTCCCGTCGCAATTCGAGCTCGCCGCGCGGATCGATGGTGCGCGTCACCGCGCTCAATTCCGCCCGGACGGCGCGCGCGCGGATTCGCGCCAGCAGCTTGGCGGGGAGGCTATCCTGCGCGGGGACGCCCATCCGGAAGTGTCCCTGACCGCTCAGATCTCTAAACATCTCCACGACCGATCCGGGAACGACCGGCGCATCGGGCTTGGCGGCCTTCCGTGGCCGCCTCGCGACGGTGGTGCCGCCCGCCTTCGACGACACGATGTGCTGGGCGTCCGACAGCTTGTCGTAGGCTGCCCGCACGGTGCCGCGCGCAACGCCGAGCTGCGCGGCGAGGTCAAGCCAGGAGGGCAGCCGGGCGCCCGGCACCAGCACGCCATTGTCGATCGCCGCCGCGATCGCCTTGCGGATCTGCTCGGAGAGCGGCGTTCTGGCCGACCGGTCGAGCGCGATGGGAAGCGGGTTGGGCATGGCTCGTGGTACACCAATTCGGTTCATTCTTGGTGCTTCTTTTTGGCCATGCGTGCCCGCATCTATCCGTTAGCAATGGAGGCACGAGATGAAGACCTTGATGACGACGCTGCTGGCCTGCGCCGCGCTTGCGACCCCGGCGATGGCGCAATCGGTGACGCCGAAATTCGAGCATATGATCACGAACATTCCCGGCAAGTCGCTGATCGCGGTCGAAGTCAACTTCCCGCCCGGCGAGCCCTCGGCGCCGCATCATCACGCCAAATCGGCGTTTCTCTATGTCTACGTGCTCCAGGGCGCGATCGAGAGCCAGCTCGAGGGCGAGGCCGCGCACATCTATCGGGCCGGCGACAGCTTCTTCGAGCCGCCCGGCGCGCATCATGTGCTCGGGCGCAACGCCAGCGCGACCGAACCGGCAAAGCTGCTTGCGGTGTTCGTCGTCGACAGCAACGACAAGGCGCTGACCGTCTTCGACAAGGAAGGACACAAGCAATGAGCATGCGGATCGACTACAACAAGGTCGCGCCCGCGGGCATCAAGGCGCTCGGCGGCGTCTATGGCTACATCACGCAAAGCGGCCTTTCCGCGCAGCTCGTCGAACTGGTCTATCTGCGGATATCGCAGATCAATGGCTGCGCCTATTGTCTCGACATGCACACCCGCTCACTGCAGAAGATGGGCGTCAAGGTCGAGAAGCTGGCGCTGCTGCAGGTCTGGCGCGAGGCGGAGGCGTTGTTCGACGATCAGGAGCGCGCCGCATTGGCCTGGGCCGAAACCGTCACCCGCGTGGCGGAGACCGCGGTCCCGGACGACGCGTATGAAGCGGCGCGCGCCGTGTTCAGCGAGAAGCAGCTGGTCGACCTGACCATCGCGATCGGTCTGATGAACACCTACAACCGGATCGCGATCGGCTTCCGCAACCCGCCGCAGGCCGTGGTCGAGCATTCCGCAGCGGCGGCTTGAACTTGGCTGGATGGTCAACTCCTCGACAGGAGCAACTCATTTGTTGCGGGCCGCATGCTCAGCAGCAGGAGTGCGCCGGAGAGCAAGTACAGCGCCATGACGAAGTACATGCCATAGATGTTGTCGCCGGTGTTCCGCACGATGAACCCCGTGATCGACGGGCTTACCGCCGGACCGAGGTTTCCGAGGCTGGTGACGAGGGCAAGGCCGCCGGCCGCCACGCCTGCTGAGAGATACTCGCTGGTCAATGCATAAAAGAGCGGCGGCGCTGACACAAACCCGATGACGGCGAAGGAGAGAGCCAGGATCGAACCAACAAAAGTGCCGTGGAGCAACATGAGAAAGAACAAGCCGCCGGCGGCAATCGTGACGCAGGTCGCATAGTGCCAGCGGCGCTCATGCCGCTTGTCCGAATGACGACCGATCAGGATCATGCAGACGATACCCGCGGCGTTGGCCACTGCGTGATAGACGCCGACCAGTAGCGGATCCTTCACTCCCCAGCTATGGATCAGGGTCGGCATCCAGAATACCATCGTGTAGTTGGCGCCCAGCAGACAAAAACAGGCCAGCGACAACAGGTAGACCTTCGGGTCTCGCAGCAGCTGCCGGAACGTCCCCGAGGTTGCCTTCACGATGTTCTCTTCGTCATGCTGTAAAGCATCGTCCAGCAGCGCCTTCTCTCCCTTCGAGAGCCACGCGGCCTGGAACGGCTTGTCCTTGAGCAGGTAATACACGAGAACGCCGAGGATTGGCGCGGGCAGCCCCTGGATCAGAAACAGCCATTGCCAGCCGTAAAGACCGCTGACGCCGTCGGAATACTTCAGTATCGAACCACACAGCGGACCAGCGATGAACATCACAATGGGGGGCGCCGACGCGAGGATCGCGATGACCTGCCCGCGCCTCACCGACGGGTACCAGTACGTCAAATACAGCAGCACGCCCGGGGCGAAGCCGGCCTCAAAGACACCAAGGAAGAACCTCGCCGCATAGAACTGGAGCGGCGTCGATACGAACATCATGGCGGTCGCCGCCAATCCCCAGAGCACCATGATCCGCAACAGGGTCTTGCGCGCGCCGATCCTTTCCAGAAGAAGATTGCTGGGCACCTCAAACAGGAAATATCCGACGAAGAAGATGCCCGCGCCGAGCCCGTAGACTGCATCATCGAACGGCAGTGTCTGCTTCATCTGAAGTTGTGCAAAGCCGATATTGATGCGGTCGAGAAAGGCGACCATGCTGGCGATCAGCAGCAAAGGTATAAGGCGCCAGTCGACCTTGGCGAACACGGCCTTGTACGCCGGGTTCTCTAATATGGGCGACGACGACTTGCTTGCAGCAGGCAGATGCATTCCTGTTCCTTCCAAAGTATGCTTTTGCCTATGATGTCCTTCGAACCAGTCGCTGCTCCATTGCGCGGGAGTAATGGTCTGACCTCGAAAGCTCAGGCGACCTTTGCCTCGATGACGCTGAGACGCCCGGCCGGATAGGTCGCGGTGTGAGTAAAGCCGGATTCGCGAAACAGCCAAGCGTACTGCTTTTCCGTTCTTTCGAGACCGCCAGGCCCGCGAAGCATGAGCAGATCGGTCAGCGTCTGTTCCCTGTGCGCATCGCTTACGCTCGGGAATTCCGGCATGATCCGTTCGATAAGCAGGAGCACGCCACCTCCGGGGAGCGCCCTTCGACAGTTTGCGAGGATGACCATGCTGCGCTCATCGCTCCAATCGTGAATGATGTTCTTCATGACGATGGCATCCGCGATCGATGGAATCGTCTGAAAGAAATCGCCGGCCATGAATTCGACGCGGTCACTGAGCCCGCTGCGCCTCAGGTGGCCAGTCGCGGATTCGGCGCAGCGCGGAAGGTCGAAAATGGTCCCTCGGATGTGCGGATGTTGCCCGGCTATGGCGCCAACGAGTTCGCCGGAGCCGCCGCCGACATCCATGAGATGAGCGAACGCACCGAAGTCGTAGGCCCCCAGGATATCCGGAATCGCCAGACGCGTCCCCTCCATCATCGCTGCGTTGAATATGCTGACCATCTCCGGATCGCGCGCCATCAGATCAAAGCTGTTTTCATGGCCAAGCAGTTGCGCGGCGGTCTTGCCCGTCATGATCGAGTCCAGCAACCCGGTCCACGATTCGGTCAGGAACTGGCCTTCAAAGATCGTCCAGTTCTTGAGGGACTGGGTTGCGGCCCCATCAAGGCAAGCCCCCAGTTCGGTCAATGCGTATTGCTCTTCAGCGACCGTGCAAATGCCTATGGTCGAAAGCGCGGTCAGCAGGCGGCGGAGCGCCTGCTTGTTCGCGCCGGTCGCCTCAACGAGTTCGCCAAGGGGCCGCGATCTATCGCGCAGGAACTCAGCGATCCCCAGCTTCGCGGCGACATAGATGACCGCGGTCACGCGCTGCGACTGAATAAGGTGCAGCAATCTTGCGGATGCGTGGATAGAGGACATCGATCATTCCCTCTCATGCTGCTCGTTGGTGCCGGTCCAGCGCTCCCGGGCAAACCTGCTCAGGCTGCGGCGCGCTGTGCGGCATCGATTGGCCGATCCTGATCTCGGTGTCGGTGACGCCGGGGCCGCATCGCTGGTCCGTCCCCGCAACCGGGGAAGGGTTGAAACCTGAAATACTTAGCGCAGTATGGATGACAGAACTGATCATGGAGGCCTGCCTGGCGCTGACCGCTTTTGGTGGATCGCTGCTCGGGACGGTTTTGCTATCCCGCGCCGCAAGATGATGCTGTACAATTGCCGCCAGGTCCCGAAACCTCGCCGATATTCTGCCGATATTTTCCGAAATGGCCCAACGAGGCGTTCTTGCTTAAGTCATCGCAGCCTTCGATTGTGATCGGCGACCGGACCTTGGACCTGGCCCGCGAATTGCTGCTCGACGCGCGCGGCGACATCGTGCCGTTGCGTCCTCAAGCCTGGGCGGTGCTGCGGCTCCTCGCGCAACGCGTCGGGCGCCTGGTGCATAAGGACGAGATATTGGATGAGGTCTGGTCGGACTGCGAGGTCACGGAAGACTCGCTTGTCCAGGCCATCGGCGACATCAGGCAGGCCTTGGGAGAGGCAGGCCGATTGGCCTTGAGAACCTTGCCTCGCCGCGGCTACATGCTGGTCGTGGATGGCGAGCAGGCCGACCGCCCGGCTTCTGCCAGCGTCACGACCTCGTCGATGCCGGACAACGCCGGAAAGCCAGCGGGTTCATCTTCGATCCCGCACCTGTCCATTGTTGTTCTACCATTCACAAATATTGGCGGCGATCTGGAGCAGGAATATTTTGTCGATGGCGTGACTCACAGTCTGACTACCGACCTGTCGCGCATCGCCGGTGCGTTCGTCATCGGCCGGGGCACCGCGTTCACCTTCAAGGGCAAGGCGGTGGACGTGAGGGAGATCGGCCGCGAATTGAATGTTCGTTACGCGCTGGAAGGGTCGGTGCAACGCGGCGGCAACCGCTTTCGCCTGAACGTTCAGTTGACTGACACGGAAACCGGAGCCCATGTGTGGGCCGAGCGCTTCGACAAGCCCGCTGCCGACTTGTTGGACATGCAGGATGAGATCGTATCCCGGCTCGCCAATACGTTGAACGCCGAGCTTATCAAGGCCGAAGCACGACGGGCAGAACGGTTGCCCCAGCCGGACGCGATGGATCTCTATTTTCAGGGCAGGGCTGTCCTGAATAAAGGAATAGCGCCTGCAGTTATGGCGCGAGCAAGGGATTTCTTCATGCGCGCCCTCGCGCTTGATCCCGACAATATTGAAGCAGCGGTTGCCGCGGCTCAGGTCGATTTTGCGATCGGTTCTTCCTCCATGGCCGATGACGGACCGGCATATTTCAGGGCCGCGGAGAAGGCGCTGAATGGCGTGTTGTTGCGTGCGCCCAATCACCCCCGAGCCCACATGTTGCTCGGCGCGGTTCAAATTCGGACACACCGCGCTGCAAAGGGTATCGCTGAATGTCGCCAGGCGCTGGCGCTCGATCGGAATTTGGCCGATGCGCATGGGTTCATTGGCCTCGGGAAGCATGCGCTGGGGCGTGGTGAGGAAGTCGAGGGGCATATTCAAGAGGCGTTACGACTGTCCCCTCGCGATACGCGTGCCTTTCTCTGGATCATGGTTGTCGGGATGGCCAAGTTGATGTCCTGCACCAACGCAGACCTCGAGGCGCTGGACTGGCTTCGCCGGAGCATTGAGGCTAATCCCAATTTTGCGCTCGCTCACTTTCACTTGGCTGGCGCGTTGGCCATGATGGGAGACCTCGAGGAAGCACGATCCAGTGCCAAAGCCGGACTGGCACTCGATCCCAACTTCAGCATTCGTCGATACGACGTCAATGTCGTCTTCCTGTCCGACAATCCGGTATGGCTCGCCAAGCGTAAGCGCTTTTATGAGGGAATGCGCATGGCCGGCGTGCCGGAGAGCTAGTGCCGCGTTCGATCATCTGCGTGAATGGGATAAAGCTGCGACGAGGAGCTGCATTTGAGCTCCAGCAGCGGCGCACCATGCACTCGCCTTGGCCAGCGGCGGGGCACCGCTCACGAACTGTGCTTCGCCTCGGTCGACTTCTGCGCGAACTGCGGAAAGGTCTCGGCCACGACAGGCCCATCCAGCCGCCATGAATAGCAGCCGCCGACGAAGAACGGCGGCTCGGTAACATCGCGCTGGTGATCGAGCGCACCGCGGCCCTGCGGATCCTTGCCGGAGGTTGCGGTCTGGAACAGCGTCGTCACCGCCGGTCCCAGGAGCTCGGCGAGATGGGTGCAGGTTTCGAGCCTGCCGATCTTGCGACGGACCAGTTCGCGCCAGCCCTTGCCGATGCGTTCGCCGACCAGGCGCTGCAAGATGCCCTCGACGTCGAGGCAGGACGGGTAGGGCGTCGAGGCCATCGTGGTGCCGGTCTCGCGGATCGTAAAACTGTCGTCGACCGCGAGCCGGAGGCGGATGTCGTGCACGGGATCGTCGGGCTGCTGCAGCCCGCGATGCTTGTCCTGTCGGGCATAGGGTTTGGTGTCGACCAGCCGCGCCTCGACTTCCCACAATCCGTCGTCACGGAGATAGCCGAGACATTCGACGGAGCGGCGGTGCATCAGGCGGCGGGGCTTGCCGTTGGTATTGGTATCGGGTGCGGACATCGGAACTCGCTGGATTGAATCTCGAACCGATCCAATCGGCCGTGCGCTCCGATGTCAACGCTCGCGGTCGAATGGCGTCATGAGACGTCGTCATTCCGGGATGGCGCTTAGCGCCAGACCCGGAATCTCGAGATTCCGGGTTCGATGCTTCGCATCGCCTCGGAATGCCGGGGGTGACGTTGAGAGCTGTCCCTCAGCTCACCCGCCGTTCGCGGTTCTCCCAATACGGCTTGCGCAGCTCGCGCTTTAAAATCTTGCCGGCGCCGGAGAGCGGCAGCAGCGTCGCGGTGATGTCGACGCTGCGCGGGCATTTGTAGCCGGCGATCAGCACCTTGCAGTGCTCCATCAGCTCTTCCGGCGTGGCGCTGGCGCCGCTCTTCATCACCACGACGGCGTGAACCTGCTCGCCCCAGCGTTCGCTCGGGATCCCGATCACGGCGCATTGCGCCACCGCCGCGTGCTGGGCGAGGGCGTTCTCGACCTCGGCCGAATAGACGTTCTCGCCGCCGGAAATGATCATATCCTTGACGCGATCGACGACGTAGACGAAGCCGTCCTCGTCCATGTAGCCGCCATCGCCGGTGTGCATCCAGCCGTCGATCACGGCACGCGCGGTCTCCTCCGGACGCTCCCAATAACCCATCATCACGACGTCGCCGCGCACGGCGATCTCTCCGACGGTGCCCAGGGGCACCACCTTGTCCTCGGCGTCGACGATCTTGACCTCGCAGCCGAGCGTCGCCCGGCCGGCGCCGCGGTGCCGGCCCTTGGCGCGACCGTCGCCGATATGCTCCTTCCAGTGCAGCAGGGTCGCGATCGGCGACAGCTCGGTCATGCCGTAGGCTTGCGTGAACTCGACATGCGGCAGCGCCTTCATGGCGCGCATCAGCACGGCGTCGCTGATCACGGAGGCGCCGTAGGAGATCCGCTTCAAGGACGACAGGTCGTAATTGCCGAGCGTCGGGTGGTCGACGAACATCTGGATCATGGTCGGCACCAGCAGCACGTCGGTGATGCGCTCCTTCTGCACCGCCGCTGCGACGCCGTCAGGCGTAAAGCCCTGGATCACGACGTTGGATCCTCCGGACAGCAGCACCGAATACATCGCCGCGCCATTGGCGAGGTGGAACATCGGCGCCGCATGCAGATAGATCGTGCTGCTCGGCCACAGGCCTTCGCCGAGCGCGTTGAGCGCGTTGGCCATCAGATTGCCGTGGCTCAGCATCACGCCCTTGGAGCGGCCGGTGGTGCCGCCGGTGTAGAAGATGCCGGCAAGGTCGTCACGGCCGCGCATGGCATCTGCCATCGGCGCGCTGCGCGCGATCAGCGTCTCGTAATTCTCCATGCCGGCGGGCGTCTCGCCCTCGTCGGCATAGACCAGCTTGAGGCCGGGGATGGCGCCTGCCAGCGCAGTGCCGACCGGCGCAAACGCCTTGTCGACGAACAGGATCGTTGCGCGGCAGTCGCGCAGCGCGTCCTCGTTCTCGATCGGAGACCAGCGGATGTTGAGCGGCACGATCACGGCGCCGGCCCAGCCGACCGCGAGGTAGAGCTCGAGATAGCGGTCGGAGTTCAACGACAGGATCGCGACGCGGTCGCCGTCCTGGGCGCCGAGGCCGCGGATCGCGGCGGCGAGGCGGGCGACGCGGTCGCCGACCTCACGCCAGTTGCACCGCCGCTCACCGCAGACGACTGCGAGCCCGTTTGGATTGACCTGCAGCGCGCGCCGCAGTCCGTGTGTGATGTTCACTCGTCTCCTCCCTTGATGCGTTTCCCTTGCGAGGCGGTTTGTCCGCCTTCTCATGCGCCGTTGTCTTGCGCGTTGATGTCGTTTGCGTTGTTGTTTTGGCGATGCCTTCGGTGAGACGGATCGCGAATTCCTCAGCGACGGCACGTCCGCTCAGTTCGCCGCCCGGCTGGAACCAGTGGCCGATCCAGTTCAGCGAACCGGCAATGGCGAACGCCGCGAGCTTCGGGTCGCACGGTTTCACCGAACCGTCTTCGACGCCCTGTGCGATATAGTCGCGGAAGGCGCGGTCGATCCGCCGCTTGGCAGTCTGCACGATCTTGCGGTTGTCCTCGCTGAGATCGCGGATGTCGAAGCGGACCAGGCTCTTGCCGTAATCCGCGGTCATCAGCTCGGCATAGCGGACGGTGAGCTTGCGCAGCTTGTCGAGCCCCGAGCCGCCGCCGGCCGACGTCTCGGCGATGCATTCGTCGACCAGCTCATTGCCGATCGACCAGCACTCGAACAGGATCTCGTCCTTGCCGCGGAAGTAGTTGTAGAGCGCGGGCTTGGTGATGTTGAGCCGCTTGGCGACGTCGTTCAGCGTGGCGCGGTGATAACCCTGTTCGAGGAACAGGGCGACGGCCGTGCGCAGCACCGCCTCGCGCTTCTCGTCGCGGGCGCGGCGCCGGCTTTCGAACGGCAGCCAGGGCGACTCGTTGCTGGAAGAGGGAGAGCTGGCGTCCATCGCGTGGGGTGCTGTCGCATTGACTCCGGAAGATCGCCCGTATATTACCCATGGGTAATAAATAGTCCAGTGGGTAATTTCCGGGAGGACACGCGATGACGTCACGCACCTATGTTGCCGGGGTCGGCATGATCCCGTTCGTCAAGCCAGGCGCCAATGCGCCGTATCACGTGATGGGCGCCGAGGCGGCGAAGCTGGCGCTCGCCGATGCCGGCCTCGACTACGGCCGTGTGCAGCAGGTCTATGTCGGCTATGTCTATGGCGACTCCACCTGCGGGCAGCGCGCGCTCTATCCGATCGGCATGACCGGCATCCCGATCGTCAACGTCAACAACAACTGCTCGACCGGCTCGACCGCGCTGTTCCTGGCGCGGCAGGCGATCGAGTCAGGCGCCGCCGATTGCGTGATGGCGCTCGGCTTCGAGCAGATGAAGCCCGGCGCGCTCGGCGCCGTGTTCACCGATCGTCCCAGCGCGTTCGACGATTTCGACGCCGCGGCCGACAAGCTGGTCGACGCGCCCGGCGTGCCGCTGGCGCTGCGCTATTTCGGCGGCGCCGGCCTCAGCCACATGAAGAAATACGGCACGCCGCTCTCCGCCTTTGCAAAAGTGCGCGCCAAGGCGAGCCGGCATGCCAAGAACAATCCGCTGGCGCTGTTCCGGAAAGAGGTCACCGCCGACGACGTGATGAACGACCAGGTGATCTGGCCCGGCGTGATGACGCGGCTGATGGCGTGCCCGCCGACCTGCGGCGGCGCCGCCGCAATCCTGGTCTCGGAGAAATTCGCCGACCAGCGCGGCCTCAACAAGCAGGTCCGCATCGCGGCGCAGGCGATGACGACCGACACGCCGTCGACCTTCGGTGCGTCAGACATGATGCAGGTGGTCGGCTACGACATGGCGCGCGATGCCGCGCGCAAAGTCTATGAGGCCGCCGGCATCGGGCCCGATGATCTCGACGTTGTCGAACTGCACGACTGCTTCGCGCACAACGAGCTGATCACCTATGAGGGGCTTGGCCTGTGCGGCGAGGGCGAGGCTGCGAAATTCATCGACGACGGCGACAACTCCTATGGCGGCAGGATCGTCACCAACCCGTCCGGCGGGCTGCTGTCGAAGGGCCATCCGCTCGGCGCCACCGGGCTTGCGCAATGCTATGAGCTGACGCGGCAGCTGCGCGGCACCGCTGCGGCGACGCAGGTGGAGGGCGCGCGGATCGGCTTGCAGCACAATCTCGGCCTCGGCGGCGCCTGCGTCGTGACGCTCTACGAACGCGCCTGAGGCCGCCCATGGTCGATCAATCCGCTGTCGGGCGTACATTCACGCCCGTGACCGCGCGCGTGGAGCCGGGGCGCCTGCGCTTCTTCCTCGATACGCTCGGTGAGACGAATGCCGTCTATCGCGACGAGACGGCCGCGCAGGCGGCTGGCTTCACGGCGGCACCGGTGCCGCCGACCTATCTGTTCTGCCTCGAGATGATGGATGCACCTGACCCGTTCGAGTTCCTCACGGCGCTCGACATCGATCTGGCCCGCGTGCTGCACGGCGAGCAGCGCTTCGACTATCACGCGCCCGTGGTCGTCGGCGACACGCTGACGTTCCGCCCGCGCGTCACTGGCGTGACCGACAAGAAGGGCGGGGCGATGACGCTGATCGTGGTCGACACGCCGGTCACCAACCAGAACGGCGTCCATGTCGCCGATGTCTCGCGCACCGTCGTGGTGCGCAATGCGAGGCCGTCATGAGCAGTTCTCCAGCGGTCGGCGATATCATCGTCTACAAGAAGTTTCCGCCGATCACCCGCCATCGCCTCGCGCTGTATTGCGGCGCCTCCGGCGATCACAACCCGATCCATGTCGATATCGACTTCGCGAAGGCGGCCGGCTTTCCTGACGTGTTCGCGCACGGCATGCTGGTGATGGGCTATCTCGGCCAGGCGCTGACCGACGCGGTGGCGCCGTCGCGCATCCGCTCGTTCTCGACCCGCTTTGCCGCGATCACCCAGCTCGGCGCGCAATTGACCTGCGAGGGCACGGTGACCGAACTGATCGAGCAGGGCGGTGAGAAGCGCGCAAAGCTCGCGCTGACGACGAAGGATCAGAACGGCGAGATCAAGCTCGCCGGGGAAGCCATTATCGCGCTCTAGGAGAGATCATGTCGAAACTGCAAGGCAAAGTCGCGCTCGTCTCAGGATCCGGCCGCGGCATCGGGCGCGCGATCGCGCTGAAGCTCGCCAGCGAGGGCGCACGCGTCGTGGTCAACGATCTCGATGCCGAGCCGGGCGATGCGGTCGTCGCCGAGATCAAGGCCATGGGCGGCGAGGCGATCGCGGTCAATGGCAGCGTGACCGAAGCCGGCTTTGCCGATCGCTTCGTAGGCAGCGCGATCGATCGGTTCGGCGGCCTCGACATCATCGTCAACAATGCCGGCTACACCTGGGACTCGACGATCCAGAAGATGAGCGACGAGCAGTTCCAGGCGATGCTCGACGTCCATCTGGTCGCGCCGTTCCGCATCATGCGCGCGGCGTCGGAGCCGATCCGGGTGATGGCGAAGAGGGAGGCCGAAGCGGGCCGCGAGGTGTTCCGCAAGGTCGTCAACATCTCCTCGATCGCGGGCCTCTACGGCAATGCCGGGCAGGCGAGCTATTCGTCCGCCAAAGCCTCGCTGATCGGGCTGACGCGCACGATGTGCAAGGAGTGGGGCCGCTACAAGGTCAACGTCAATTGCGTCGCGTTCGGCCTGATCAATACCCGCCTGACCCAGCCGATCGAGAGCCAGCAGAAGACCATCGACGTCGCCGGCCGCGACATCAAGGTCGGCGTCCAGCCGCAGATGCTGGAAGCGATGGGCCGCATGATCCCGCTCGGCCGCGGCGGCACGCCGGAGGAGGCAGCCGATGCGGTCTATCTGTTCTGCGCTCCGGAATCGAACTACATCAGTGGTCAGGTGATCGTCGCCGGCGGCGGTCTGCTGATTTAATACGAGGGCAGAATGCACTACCGATCATCCTGGATGACCGAGGAGCTGGACACCTTCCGTGACCAGTTCCGCAAATTCCTCGCCAAGGATCTGGCGCCGCACGCCGAAAAATGGCGCGAGCAGAAGCTGGTCGACCGCTCAGCCTGGCGCGCGCTCGGCGAAATGGGCGCGTTGCTGCCGAGCGTGCCCGAGGCCTATGGCGGCTTAGGGGCCAGCTTCGCCTATGACGCCGCCGTGCTCGATGACCTCGAGAGCACGGTGCCGGAACTGACCACCGGCGTCTCCGTGCACAGCGCGATCGTCGCGCATTACATCGTCAACTACGGCTCGGAGGAGCAGAAGAAACGCTGGCTGCCGAAGATGGCGTCGGGCGAGATGGTCGGCGCCATCGCGATGACCGAGCCCGGCACCGGCTCCGATCTGCAAGCCGTCAAGACCACGGCGAAGAAGCAGGGCAATTCCTACGTCATCAACGGCCAGAAGACATTTATCACCAACGGCCAGGCCGCGGATCTCGTCATCGTGGTGGCGCGGACCGGGGCTCTGGGCGCCAAGGGCATCTCGCTGATTGTCGTTGAAACCGAGGGCGCCGAGGGCTACCGCCGCGGGCGCAACCTCGACAAGATCGGGCTGCACGCATCAGACACGTCGGAGCTGTTCTTCGACAACGTCACGGTGCCGCCGGAAAACCTGCTCGGGGCCGAGGAGGGCAACGGATTCGTGCAGCTGATGCAGCAATTGCCGCAGGAGCGGCTGTCGCTCGCGATCGGCGCGGTCGCCTCGATGGAGCGCGCGGTCAGGATCACCGCCGAATACACCAAGGAGCGCACTGCGTTCGGCAAGCCGCTGCTTGAATTCCAGAACACCGCCTTCAAGCTCGCCGAGCGCAAGACCGAGGCGATGATCGCCCGCGTGTTCGTCGACTGGTGCGTCGAGCGCCTGGTCGCCGGCGACCTCGACACCGTGACGGCGTCGATGGCGAAATGGTGGTGCTCGCAGAAGCAGGTCGAGACCGCCGACGAATGCCTGCAGCTGCATGGGGGCTACGGCTACATGCAGGAATATCCGATCTCGCGCATGTTCATCGATTCCCGGATCCAGAAGATCTATGGCGGCACCAACGAGATCATGAAGCTCCTGATCGCGCGCTCGCTGTAGGCAAGCGCGCGATCCGGCGATTACATCGCGCGCACGTTCTTGAGGAACTTGTCGACCTGAACTTCCAGCTCGGAGGCGTTGCTGGCGAGCTCTCCGGAGGCCGCCAGCACGTTCTCGGCGGCCTTGCTGGCATCGTCGATCGCTTTGGTCGTGCCGTTGATGTTGGCGGTGACCTCCTTGGTGGCCGCGGCCTGTTCCTCGACGGCGCTGGCGATCACGGTCGATATCTCGCTGATCTGGACGATGACCTGCGAGATCGCCTTCAGCGCCGTGGCGGTGTTGCCGGTCGCGGCCTGCATCTCGTTGATCTGCGCCGAAATGTCTTCCGTGGCCTTGGCGGTCTGGTTGGCCAGCGCCTTCACCTCGGAGGCGACGACGGCGAAGCCGCGCCCGGCTTCGCCGGCCCGCGCGGACTCGATGGTTGCGTTGAGCGCAAGCAGGTTGGTCTGGCCGGCGATCTGGCTGATCAGGGCGACGACGTCGCCGATCTTCTGCGCCATGGTCACGAGGCCCGCGACCAGCTTGTCGGACTTCTCGGCTTCGTCGACCGCCATGCGGGCGATGCGGCTCGCTTCGGCCACCTGGCGGCTGATCTCGTTGACCGAGGACGACAGCTCCTCGGACGCGGACGCCGCGCTCGCCGAGCGCTGATTGACGAATTCGGCGGTCGTCGTCAGCGATCGAGCCGTGCCCTGCATTTGCGTCGAGGCCGACGCCAGCATCCCGGCAAGCCCCTTCACATCCTTCTCGAAATCGTCGGCCAGCTTCACATTGCCTGTCACGACCGACCAGCTCAGCATCGCGCCGGTGTAGTTGCCGCGCTTGTCGGTCAGCCCGGAGACGCGCAGATCGAGCGTTTCCGGACCGAGCTTGATCTTGGCCGCATGCGGCAGGTTCTTGGGATCGCCGACGATGCGGCGCTGATGCGCCGGGTTCTTGTGGAAGATGTCGAACGAGTTGCCGAGGATCTTGTCCGGCGCCACCGGAAGCAGGTGCTTCACGGTGTCGAGCGTCTTGAGGCTGGTCTGGTTGATGTAGGTGATGTTGAAGTCGGTATCGCACATCATGATGTTGATCGGCATGTTGTCGAGCATCTGCAACAGCCGTTCGGTCTGGGTTTCAAGCCGCGCCTTCTCGGTCGCGAGCTCCCAGGTCAGCATCGGTCCGGTGTAGCGGCCGCGCGAATTGGTCATCGCCGTCACGGTGAGATCGAGCGTCTCGCCGCCGATGGTGATGCGCGCCCTGTGCGGCAGGTTCTTCGGGTCGGACAGCAGCCGGCGCTGATGCTGCGGGTTCTTGTGAAAGATGTCGATCGATTGCCCGATCAGCGCGTCGACCTTCACCGGCAGCACATGCTCGATCTTCTTCAGGTTCTGTCGCGTCGACTCGTTGATGTAGGTGATCTTGAAATTGTCCAGCTCGCAGAGCATGACACTGATCGGCATGTCGTCGAACAGCCGGTACGAACTGTCCGAGCCGACGACGCTTGCGACGCTCTTCATCCCCAACATGCATTGCCCTCCAGCCTTGATAATGATCTTGGTGAATTGAAACGGTGCACCTGATCGGCAGCGGAACGCCTTCCACCGCCGGCCCCACGCAGGTGCGCTACACGATTTACAATTTCTGACTGCGTGAAACGGTAGGCGATTCGAGTTCCATCAAGAAGGGCGTGCAATGCGCCGCGTGCGCTCGCGCAAAGTCGAACGCGCGATGCTCGCGATGAGCGCAATCGAAAGCGCCGCGCAACACCGCGATTTGCCGTGAAATCCATGCGATCGTGCGGTGAAGATGCGAAGCGACCGATCGTTGCACCGTAGTCTTACGGAAGCAAACCGTGCGCTCCCAATGATTGTTATCGTGCACATGACGCGTTGGCTTATGCAGATCGTGCCACGCCATGGCGCGCATCGGAGAGCTCCTGACTGCAATCGTATCGGCGGCCGCGCGCTGCCAGTCTTGGGGTTGTGGCGTGCGGGCATTTTTCCGCCTGCGCTCTGTTGCGGCGATCGGCGCCTCGTGATGATCGCGAGGTTGCGCGCCATCGTCGATGGGAGTTCCCCTGAAAGAAGCACGCACAGGTTGATCACGTTGCGCGAGACCCGATCGGGGCCGCAAACCGGCGTCGTGACATCGGTCCCGCTTGAGCGCGACGAGATTGCCCTGGAGCCGGCCGACGGTGACCTGCGTTGCTTGCCGGCGGCGGCTTCAATCCTGCCGGCGATCCTCCGCTCTGCGGAAATCGATGACGAAACAGCGTTGCCCATTGCTTACCGCATGGCTTGGCGCCGCTACGCCCGCGGTACGCAGCTTCGGCCTTGCACCCCATTTCCGTCTATCATACCCCGTGGGACCACGATCCGCGCGAAGCTCAAGCGCGCGCCAGTACTTGCAGGGAGCCCTCATGACCAAAAGCAATGCCCGCACCGGAGGCCAGATCCTGATCGACCAGCTGGTCGCGCAAGGGGTGGAACGCGTCACCTGCGTGCCGGGCGAGAGCTATCTGGCGGCGCTCGACGCCTTGCACGACAGCCCGATCGACGTCGTGATCTGCCGCGCCGAGGGCGGCGCCGCGATGATGGCGGAGGCCTATGGCAAGCTGACGGGACGTCCGGGCATCTGCTTCGTCACCCGCGGTCCGGGCTCGACCAATGCCGCCCATGGCGTCCACATCGCGATGCAGGATTCCACCCCGATGATCCTGTTCGTCGGCCAGGTCGACACCGGCATGCGCGAGCGCGAGGCGTTCCAGGAACTCGACTACAAGGCGGTGTTCGGCACCATGGCGAAATGGGCGGTCGAGATCGATCGTCCGGACCGCATTCCGGAACTGGTCGCGCGTGCCTTCCGCGTCGCGCTGCAGGGCCGGCCCGGTCCGGTGGTGATCTCGCTGCCGGAGAACATGCTGACTGAAACCGCTGCGGTCGCCGACGCGCCGAAGGTCGAGCCTGCGGCGACCTGGCCGGCGCCGGCCGATCTCGAGCGCCTCGGCAGCATGCTCGCCGGCGCCAAGGCGCCGATCGTGGTGCTCGGCGGCTCGGCCTGGACTGCGGAGGCCGCTAGGGGCATCGCGCGCTTCGCCGAGCGCTTCGACCTGCCGGTTACAACCTCGTTCCGCCGCGCCTCGCTGTTCGACGCCGATCACTCGCATTATGCCGGCGATCTCGGCATCGGCCCGAGCCCGAAGCTCAGGGATCGCATCACCGGCGCCGATGTCATTCTGTTGATCGGCGGCCGCATGTCGGAAATGCCGTCCTCGTCCTACACGCTGCTCGACATTCCGGTGCCGAGCCAGAAGCTGATCCATGTCCATCCCGGCGCCGAAGAGCTCGGCCGCGTCTACCAGCCGGCGCTCGCGATCCAGGCGACGCCCGCAGCCTTCGCCGCCGCGGTCGAGACCATGAAGCCCGCGGCCGCGCCCGCCTGGAAAGGAGAGGCGGTCAAGGCGCACGCGGACTACCTCGCCTGGACCGACAAGCCGCGCGAGCTGCCGGGCAGCTTCCAGTATGGCGAGGTCGTGACCTGGCTGCGCGATCGCCTGCCGAAGGATGCCATCGTCTGCAACGGCGCCGGTAACTACGCCGGCTGGATTCACCGCCACCATCGCTTCCACGCTTTCGCCGCGCAGCTCGCGCCGACCTCGGGCTCGATGGGCTACGGCGTGCCGGCGGCTGTGATGGCCAAGCGACATCATCCGGACCGCGTCGTCGTGGCGTTCGCCGGCGACGGCTGCTTCCTGATGAACGGGCAGGAGTTCGCCACCGCCGTGCAGTACGACGCGCCGCTGATCGTCGTCGTCATCGACAACGCGCAATACGGCACCATCCGCATGCATCAGGAGCGCGACTATCCGGGCCGCGTCGTCGGCACCCAGCTCAAGAACCCGGACTTCGCGCTTTATGCCAAGGCGTTCGGCGGCCATGGCGAGCGTGTCGAGCGCACCGAAGACTTCGCGCCCGCGTTCGAGCGCGCGCTGGCCTCAGGCAAGCCCGCGATCCTGCACTGCCTGGTCGATCAGCGCGCGCTGTCGGTAGGTAAGGATCTTGCGCCGCAGGCTACGCGCTAGGGCATGATCCGGAAAAGTGCGAAGCGGTTTTCCGAGGAGATCATGCCCAAACAAGAGTCCCGTCACGTCGCGATCATCGGGGCCGGCGCGGTCGGCGTGATCAGCGCCATCGAGGCGCTGCGCGAGGGCCACAGAGTCACGCTGATCGATCCGGGCGAGCCCGGCGGCACGCAGGCGGCGAGCTACGGCAATGCCGGCTGGCTGTCGTCGCATTCGGTGATCCCGCCGGCCGATCCGGGCACCTGGAAGAAGGTGCCGGGCTATCTGATGGATCCGCTCGGTCCGCTGGCGATCCGCTGGTCGTACCTGCCGAAGGCCTTGCCCTGGCTGGTCAAGTATCTGCTGTCGAGCCGGACCGAGGCGCAGGTCGAGGCCACTGCGCGGGCGATGCGTGATCTGTTGAAGGACGCGCCGCTGCTGCACCGGCAACTCGCCGAGGAAGCCGGCGTGGCCGAATTGATCGAGCGGCGCGGGGTGATGCATGTGTTTCCCTCGCGCGCGCCGTTCGACCGCGATCTCGGCTGGCGCATCCGCAAGCGTGTCGGCATCGAATGGCTGGAGCTCGATGAAGACGAGATGCGCCAGCGCGAGCCCGATCTGCATCCGCGCTACAAATTCGGCGTCGTGGTGGAGGAGGCGGGACGCTGCCGCGATCCCGGCGCTTATGTCGCGGCGCTCGCCGCGCACGCCATCGCTGATGGCGCCGAGCGCGTCGCCGCCAAGGCCACGGGCCTCAAGCTTGCCGGCAACAAGCTGGTCGCCGTGGTCACCGAGAGCGGCGAGATCGCCTGCGACGCGGCTGTCGTCGCCGCGGGCGCTCGCTCCAGGCAACTGACCGCCTCGATCGGCGATCCGCTGCCGCTGGAGACCGAGCGCGGCTATCACGTCATGATCGAGAATCCGGAATCCGGCCCGCGCAATTCGATGATGGCCTCGGATGCCAAGATGGTTGTCAACTGGACCGACAAGGGCCTGCGCGCCGCAGGTACGGTGGAGATCGCGGGGCTTGACGCCGCGCCGAACTGGAAGCGCGCCGAAATCCTGCGCGAGCATCTCTTCAGCATGTTCCCGAAGCTGCCGAGGGATATTCCGCCATCGCGGATCAAGACCTGGTTCGGCCATCGGCCGAGCATGCCGGACGGGCGCCCCTGCATCGGTTATGCCCGTGCGACGAGCGACGTGGTTTACGCCTTCGGCCACGGCCATGTCGGCCTCGTCGGATCGGCCCGCACCGGCCGGCTGGTCGCGCAACTCCTGAGCGGCAAGGCGCCGGAGATTCCGCTCGCCCCGTTTGCGCCCTCGCGCTTCCTGTAGGAAGCAACGGCGGCGAAGCCTCAGCTGTCGCCGGCCCAGGCCGTGATCGCGGCCGGCGCGATCACGCGTCTCGGTATATGCGGATTGATCGTTCCGGCACTGACGTCCTGCGTCTGAACGAGCAGCGTGCGCGCAAACGCCTTGGCATCCTGCTCGGTCGTGAAGGTACGGGTCTGGCGTGCGAAGCGGTGATGTCCGGCGTCAGGATTTCGCATGGCGAACGAGACGTACCAGATGGCCTTGTCGGTCTTCATCGCGCCTCTTTGGTGGTAATCCGCCCGCGCGATCGCGACGTCGTGCTCGATGCTCGATGTGCAAAAAGTGCCAAGACAAAGAATCCTGAAATACAACACATTGCGGCGAATAGGCTCCTCGGCGAACCAGCAATGCTACAGGATCGGCACGTCTACCGATACTGGCGGCATATTACCTGTCAACCGATGGGTGAAATGACAATGCGCCGTTGCGACGTTGGTTCCATCCGGCAAATTGCCACGTCCTCCCAGGACCTGGGCGACGTTGGGAACGTCGATTTCCTGGGCAAGTTGCCCCGCTCGTTCGAGGGGCATGCGTTGCCGCGAGGACGAGATGACGTGGGATCAAAAAATGGAAACGGCGTGGTTTGTCGTGTCGGACAAGGCGCTGGTCGCGGCCCGAGAGGGTGAAGCGGCGGCCCTGAAGTCCGTGAACTGGTGGCGAGCTGTCACGACAAGTGTCGATACGTTCGAACGGACGACGTAGGCCTCGCTAGATGACTTGGTCCTCCTTGCGTGCCGCCTTGATGGTCTCCTCCACCTCGGTGGCAAGGGCGGTGAGATGTTCGGCGAGTTTGCTGAACAGCTCGCGCTTGCGCAAGTCAGTCGCCAGGTCGCGGATCAACGCACACTCCGCCGCGTCGCGGCGAAGCTTTTCGAGATGCGTGAGCATGTCCTGCATTTTTTCGTCCCCGAATGCCGTAGTCCGCAACGCTAAGGCGGCACAGAACCCCGCAACAATAACCTGTGATACTTTTCGCGAACCTTCGCGAGGGTCGCGTATCTTTCCGATCCTCAAGTCGAGCTTGGCTTGCGAGACCGGCTTCTCCAGGAGGTCGGCGCCCTCCCGCAGCTTGCTGTTCGTCATTCGTCAGTCTGTGGGCTCAACAATTCGTTCGGCTTTTCAGAATTTAACTTGACGGATGACCCAACTCAGATGTTCAATACATCCGTCTCACCCGATCGAGGGGCGCTTCGCGATCGTCACGAACGCGGGTCGAGATGCGGTGGACGCCGAGCATGTGTGCGACGACATGCATGAGAGGCGGACGGCGAAATCGTGTGGTCCTGACGCCCTAGCGGCAGGTGTCTTTTCGCATTGCGCGATGCGCGTTGTGAAGACGGTGACAAACAAGCCCAGTCTCACCGGGGAGAGCACGTATAAGCCGTAACCCATCGCGCAGGGAAAGCCGGGTTGTTTCCGGTTACACCTGTGGTCCTACCCCCGAGCTTTCTACCTATTGCTCGGGGCCCATGGGTGCGATCGGCACCCGGCTTTCCCTGCGCCCTCTGTTTCCAGAGCGGCGAAACGAAAAGCAAAGCTCGGACGATTCATGTCGCGAGAATGCGTTTGTTTGACTCACAGACCGCGCAACACATTCAGTGTCGTCCCTGCGAAAGCAGGGACCCATACGCCGTGGCGGATGTCGTGAACAGAGCTCGTCATTCCAGCGAAGCACACCAATCAGCACTTGTGGTTATGGGTCCCTGCTTTCGCAGGGACGACAGCGAGGATGAGGCGATAGCGCTGCCCCTCTCACGACCCGATCCGCACCACCATCTTGCCGAGCGCGGCGCGGGTCTGCATCGTGGTGAAGGCCGCGCGAAAGTCCTCGAACGCGAACACCTTGCCGACCACGGGCGTCAGCCGGCCATCGTTCAGCCATGCCGACAATTGCGCCATCACGCGCGCCTGCGCTTCGGGCTCGCGGCGCGCGATCTGGGCGGCGTCGACGCCGACCAGGAGGCCGCCCTTGAGGAGCGGCAGATTGAACGGCAGCGCGGGGATGTTGCCGGCCGCGAAGCCGACCACGACATGGCGGCCGTTCCAGGCGATCGAGCGGAACGCCTGCAGCGAGACCTCGCCGCCGACCGGATCGAAGATCACGTCGGGGCCATGGCCGGCGGTCGCGTCCTTCAGCGCGTCGCGCCAGTCGGGCCTCGTGTAGTCGACGACCGCGTCGGCACCGAAGCTTGCGGCGAAGTGGCGCTTCTCCTCCGTCGAGGCCGCGGCGACGACGCGCGCGCCGAGCAGCTTGCCGACTTGAATGGCGGCGATGCCGGTGCCGCCGGCGGCGCCGAGCACGAGCAACTGCTCGCCGGCCTTGAGCGAGCCGCGCTCGCCGAGCGCATAGAGCGCGGTGAGGTAATTGGTGCGAAAGGCCGCGGCGGCCTCCATCGACAGCCCGTCGGGCATGATCTCGGCGGCATCGGGCGGCACCACGATATGCTCGGCCAGCGCGCCCGAGCGCGCCGCGCCCATCACCCGCATGCCCGGCGCGATGCCGGCGACGTCGCCCGCGACCGCATCGACCACGCCGGCGAATTCCGCGCCCGGCGTGAAGGGCAGGGCATCCCTGGTCTGGTAGCGGCCCTCGACCTTCAGCCCATCGACGAAGCCGATGCTCGCGGCGTGGACGCGGACTCGGATCTGTCCGGGGCCGGGTTCGGGGGTGGCGATCTCCCTCAGCCCGATCTGATCGATGGGTGCGTATTGCTCGACGACGACCGCCTTCATCCTGTCCTGCTCATTGGTTGGTTTCCTCGAGAGCCTTTTCCGTTCCGATTGAATCGGAACGGGGCCCTGGTTTCTTGTGTTGACGCGTTCTCTTCACGCGAGCCGGTAGCCAGTTCGCGCGAAAACGCTTCCGGCAATCCTATCCCATGTCCGTTGTTCTACGGGGAGGGGTTTTGTGCATGCAACGGCAGGCTCGCATGCGGAAAGCCAGCATCTTCAACGACATCGCGAAAAGACCGGCGTTTACCCGTTGTTATCCCTACCAAATTCGGTAACGCGTCCTTAATGGCGTTAACGCTAGGGTTTTCCACGCGGCCCGCCTTGGGCTGCGCGCCGTCCAGGACGGGCAGGTTGCGTACGCGTTGGAGTCTCCTATGGATATCATGACTGGCGCCGGGCTGTTGGCTGGCATCATCGTCATCGCGGTGATGATGTTCATGGGCGGCGACCTGCACATGTTCATCTCCGAACACGCCATGATCATCATCTTCGGCGGCTCGATCGCAGCGACGATGATCCGTTTTCCGCTCGGCGTGATGCTGCACGGCCTGCCGCTCGGCGCCAAATTCGCCTTCACCATGAGCCGGCTGTCGGCCCGCGACCTCGTCGACGAACTCGCCCGCATCGCCGAGATCGCCCGCAAGCAGGGCCCGGTTGGGCTGGAGAAGGTCGAGACCGACGAGCCGTTCCTCGCCAAGGGCATCCGTTACGTCGCCGACGGTTACGACCTCGAATTCATCCGCGACAACATGGAACGCGACCGCGACAACTTCCTGATGCACCTCGACGAGGGCAGCAAGATCTACCGCGCGATCGGCGACTGCGCGCCGGCGTTCGGCATGATCGGCACGCTGATCGGCATGGTGCAGATGTTCGCCAACATGACCGACCCCTCCAAGCTCGGCCCGTTCATGGCGACCGCGCTGCTCGCGACGCTGTACGGTGCGCTGGTCGCCAATTTGTTCTGCCTGCCGATCGCCGACAAGCTGCACGGCAAGCTGCTCGACGAGGAGACCAACCGCACGCTGATCATCGACGGCATCCTGATGATCCGCGACTCCAAGAGCCCCGCGCTGGTGCGCGAGATGCTGCTGGCCTATCTGCCGGAGAAGCATCGCCAGGAGGAAGGCGAGCCGGTTCCGGCCTGACCGGACCGCGCTTTCGGGAAACACAGCGATGGCCAAGAAAAAGCGCGGCGACGCTCACACCGGAGGTCACGGCTGGTTCGTGACCTTCGCCGATCTGATGGGCCTGATGATGAGCTTCTTCGTGATGCTCGTCGCGTTCTCCACCATGGACAACAACAAGCTGAAGATCGTCGCCGGCTCGATGCGCGATGCTTTCGGCGTGCAGACCAATGTGCGCTATTCCGGCATCGTCGAATCCGACGGCCTGCCGACCCGGCCGAAGCTGAAGAACGTCGAGCACATCTCGCCGGAGGAGTCTTCGGCCAATCCGACACCGGACGAGAAGGAGCGCAGCCAGATCAACGGCGCGCGGCTGAAGATCGACCGCGAATTCGCGCTCGCCTCGGCCTCGCTCCGCCAGGCGCTGCAGGACATGCCGGAGCTGACCGAGATCTCCAAGAACATCATGTTCGAGGAGACCAAGGAGGGGCTCAACCTCGAGATCGTCGACCAGGACGGCCGCTCGATGTTCGCCGACGGTTCAAGGGAGCCGTATGACCGCACCCGCCGGCTGATCCAGAAGCTGGCCGCGCCGCTGAAGGCGACGCCGCTGCGGGTCGCGATCGTGGGGCATACAGCCGCAGGCTTCGTGCCGGCGCGCAGCGATTATGACGGCTTCGACCTATCCGCGGACCGCGCCAACGCGGTGCGGCAGATCCTGGAGCGGGAAGGGCTGCCGCCGTCGCATATTTTCGCGGTTTCCGGCAAGGCCGACGGCCAGCCGCTGTTTCCCGACGATCCGACGCTGCCGGCCAACCGTCGTGTGACCATCACGTTGATGCGGGAAAATCCGCCACTGCCGCCGGATCTGAAGCCGTAGCTCTGGGTTACCATACTACCGTCGACTACCACAGTTGCGCGGTTGACACGCGGAGCGGAAGCGTCGATAGCCGCGCGGATCAAATCAACCGATCGGGCGTTCCAACCTCGCCATGGCTGTCAGCGTCTCATCTACCGAAGCTCAGGAAGGGCAACCCACCTCCAGCTTCTGGGCCCTGACACTCGGCAGCATCGGGGTGGTGTTCGGCGACATCGGAACTTCGCCGCTCTACGCATTCCGCGAGGCGGTCGGCGGCGCCGCGCACGGCCAGCCGGTCACCCGCATCATGGTGCTGGGCGTGCTCAGCCTGATCCTGTGGGCGCTGTTCACCGTCGTCACCGCGAAATACGTGCTGCTGCTGCTGCGCGCCGACAACAATGGTGAGGGCGGCACGCTCTCGCTGATGGCGCTCGGCCAGCGCGCGATCGGTCGGCGCAGCTGGCCGCTGCTCGCGCTCGGCGTGGTCGGCGCCTCGATGTTCATCGGCGATTCCATGATCACGCCGGCGATCTCGGTGCTGTCGGCGGTCGAAGGCCTCAAGCTCGCCACCCCGCATCTCGAGCACTATGTGGTGCCGCTGACGATCCTGATCCTGGTCGTGCTGTTCTCGGTGCAGAGTTCTGGCACCGCGCGCGTCGCTTCCGCCTTCGGTCCGGTGATGGTGGTGTGGTTCGCCTCGCTGGCGGTGATGGGGCTCGTCCACATCATGGACGACCCGTCGGTGCTGGCGGCGATCAATCCCTATTACGCGCTCCAGTTCATGCTGACCCACGGCACCATCGGCCTGGTGACGCTGGGCGCGGTGTTCCTCGCGGTGACCGGCGGCGAGGCGCTGTATGCCGATCTCGGACATTTCGGCCGCAAGCCGATCCAGTCGGGCTGGCTGTTCTTCGTGCTGCCGTCACTGCTGCTGAACTATTTCGGGCAGGGCGCGCTGGTGCTGTCCGATCCCAGCGCGATCGAGAACTCGTTCTACCGCATGGTGCCCGACGTGCTGCTGCTGCCGCTGGTCGGGCTCGCCACCGCCGCGACGGTGATCGCGAGCCAGGCGGTCATCACCGGCGCCTATTCGCTGATCAGCCAGGCGGTGCAGCTCGGGCTCTTGCCGCGCTTCGAGGTCCGCTACACCTCGGAGACCCATGCCGGCCAGATCTATCTGCCGCGCGTCAACCGGCTGCTGCTGATCGGCGTGCTGCTGCTGGTGCTGCTATTCCGCACCTCGAGCGGGCTTGCGTCGGCCTATGGCATCGCCGTCTCCACCACCATGGTCGCCGACGGCATCATGGGCTTCATCGTGATCTGGAAGCTGTGGAACTGGCGTGTGGCGTCGGCGGCAGCGTTGATCCTGCCGTTCGTGATCGTCGACATGACGTTCTTCAGCGCCAATCTCCTCAAGCTGTTCGAGGGCGCCTGGGTGCCGCTGCTGTTCGGTGTCGTCATGGCGACGATGATCTGGACCTGGCGCCGCGGCGCCGCCATCCTGGTCGCCAAGACCCGACGCATCGAGGTGCCGCTGCGCGACCTGATCCACAGTCTGGAGAAGCGGCCGCCGCATATCGTCAAGGGCACCGCGGTATTCCTGACCAGCGATCCCAGTTTCGTGCCGACCGCGCTGCTGCACAATCTCAAGCACAACAAGGTGCTGCACGAGCACAATGTGATCCTGACCATCGAGACCGCGCCGACGCCGCGCGTCGATCTGTCCGAGCGCGTCAACATGGAGAAGGTGAGCGAAAAGTTCACCGCGGTGCGGCTGCGCTTCGGTTACATGGAATCGCCGAACGTGCCGAAGGCGCTGGCGGTCGCGCGCAAGCTCGGCTGGCAGTTCGACATCATGGCGACCTCGTTCTTCGTGTCGCGCCGCTCGCTGAAGCCGTCGGCCCAGTCCGGGATGCCGCAGTGGCAGGACCATCTGTTCATCGCGATGAGCCGGTCCGCCAACGATGCCACCGACTATTTCCAGATCCCGACCGGCCGGGTGGTTGAAGTGGGTACCCAGGTAACTATCTGATCCGGCGCAGGATTCTGATGTTGACCGTGATCCATGCGTGATCTGCATGGCGGAGGCCTGAATCCGGGCTAACCTATGCATTCCTGCCGGGAGTATAGGCCTGCGATCCGGCATTGTGCGGTGCGGTAGAAGACAGAGGCTCAGCTTCCCCATGTCATCCGAGAGTGCGATCACCGCGGCGGAAACGCCGGCGGCAAACGGCAATGGCGAGGCGCATTCCACCGCCACCTTCAAGGCCCTGATGCTCGGCAGCATCGGTGTCGTCTATGGCGACATCGGCACCAGCCCGCTCTACGCCTTGCGCGAGGCCGTCGCGGCGGCCGCCGGCGGCGAGGGCGCGGTGACGGCGCATGCGGTGCTCGGCGTGCTCTCGCTGATTCTCTGGGCGCTGATCGTCGTCGTCACGCTGAAATACGTCGTGATCCTGCTGCGCGCCGACAACAATGGCGAGGGCGGCACGCTGGCGCTGATGGCGCTGGCGCAGCGCGCGGCGACCAAGGGCGGCGCCGCGATCGTGCTGCTCGGCATCATCAGTGGCGCGCTGTTCTATGGCGACGCCGTCATCACGCCGGCGCTCTCGGTGCTGTCGGCAATCGAAGGCATCAAGCTCGTCACCTCGACATTCGATCCCTATGTCGTGCCGCTCACGGTGGTGATCCTGGTCGTGCTTTTCGCGGTGCAGTCGCGCGGCACCGCGCGCGTCGCGGCCTTCTTCGGCCCGGTGATGTGCGTGTGGTTCGCCCTGATCGCGGTCGCGGCGCTGCCGCAGATCGTGCGGCATCCCGAAGTGCTGTACGCGCTCAATCCGATCCTCGCGGTGTCGTTCATGCTGCATCACGGCGTGATCGGCTTCATCACGCTCGGTGCGGTCTTCCTCGCCGTGACCGGCGCCGAGGCGCTCTATGCCGATCTCGGCCATTTCGGCAAACGCCCGATCCAGACCGCGTGGCTGTTCATCGTGCTGCCGTCGCTGGCTCTGAACTATCTGGGGCAGGGCGCGCTCTTGATCGGCAATCCCAAGGGCATCGAGAACCCGTTCTTCCTGATGTTCCCGGACTGGGCCCTGATCCCGATGGTCGCGCTGGCGACCATGGCGACCGTGATCGCGAGCCAGGCGGTCATCACCGGTGCTTATTCGCTGACGCGGCAGGCAATCCAGCTCGGCCTGTTGCCGCGGTTCGAGATCCGCCACACCTCGGAAGCCCATTCCGGGCAGATCTACATGCCGCGCATCAACCGCTTCCTGTTCATCGCGGTCATCGTGCTGGTGCTGATGTTCCGCTCGTCGAGCGCGCTGGCCTCGGCCTACGGCATCTCGGTGACCGGCACCATGGTGGTGACGGCGATGATGGGTTTTGTCGTGATCTGGAAGGTCTGGCGCTGGTCGCCGATTGCGGCCGCCGCGCTGGTCGCGCCGTTCCTGTTCCTCGACATCACCTTCCTAGCCGCCAACCTGCTCAAGGTGTTCGAGGGCGGCTGGGTGCCGCTCGCGCTTGGCGGCGCGATGATCGTGGTGATGTACACCTGGCGGCGCGGCAGCCGGCTGTTGTTCGAGAAGTCGCGCAAGCTGGAATTCCCGCTCGCCGATCTCGTCGCGATGCTGGAGAAGCGGCCGCCGCAGCGCGTCACCGGCACCGCGGTGTTCCTGACCAGCGACCCCGTCAGCGCGCCGACCGCGCTGATGCACAGCCTCAAGCACTACAAGGTGCTGCACGAGAAGAACGTCATCCTGACCATCGAGACCGCGCCGACGCCGCGCATCGATCCGTCCGAGCGGGTGCGGATGGAGCAGCTGAGCGAGACCTTCTCCAAGGTGACGCTGAAGTTCGGCTTCATGGAACAGCCTAACGTGCCGAAGACGCTGGCGATCGCCCGCAAGCTCGGCTGGCAGTTCGACATCATGTCGACCTCGTTCTTCCTGTCCCGCCGTGCGCTGAAGCCGGCGGCGCATTCGGGCATGCCGAGCTGGCAGGACCATCTGTTCATCGCGCTGAGCCGCTCCTCGAACGACGCCACCGACTATTTCCAGATCCCGACCGGGCGGGTGGTCGAGGTCGGCACGCAGGTCACGATCTAGCGGTCCTGCCAGTCACATCCTGCAAGTCATCTAACCCGTTTCGGACGCTTGATTTTCTCTGCGCAAGAGGCGACTTTGCGGCCCGGAACGGCGGGCCGCGCGACGCTCGCCAAGCTGATATCGGGAGGATATTTCCGTGGCGGACCACAAGGTGGAAGATTTGTTTCCGGACGAGGTGTCGAAGGGCATAGCGGAAGGCCGCTATCTGCTGGTCGACGTCCGTGAGCCGAACGAGGTCGCCGTCGAGGCCTATCCCGATGGCGTCGTGGTGCCGCTGTCGACGTTCGATCCGGCGGCGATTCCCGATCCGCAGGGCAAGCAGGTGGTGTTCGCCTGCCGCTCCGGCAAGCGCTCGGTGACGGCCTCGCTGGCCGCCCAGGCTGCGGGCCTGCCCTACGACAAGCACCTGGCGGGCGGCATCATCGGCTGGAAGGCGGCGGGACTGCCGACCAAGACCGGCGGCTGATCCCCGACATGACCTCCATGAACAAGGTCTTCGCGGACCTTCCTGTCACCATCTTCGAGGCGATGTCGCAGGCCGCGCGCGACAACAACGCCATCAATCTCGGCCAAGGCTTTCCCGACGATCCCGGTCCGGAGGACATCCGCCGCGCCGCCGCGGACGCCTCGATCAACGGCTACAATCAATATCCGTCGATGATGGGCATCCCGGAGCTCCGTCAGGCGATCGCATCGCATTACGGCCACTGGCACGGGCTCAAGCTCGATCCGATGACCGAGGTGATGGTCACCTCGGGCGGCACCGAGGCGCTGACCTCCTCGATCCTCTCCGTGGTCGAGCCCGGTGACGAGGTGGTGTGTTTCCAGCCGGTCTATGATTCCTATCTGCCGATCATCCGCCAGGCCGGCGGCATTCCGCGGCTGCTGCGGCTCGAACCGCCGGAGTGGCGGCTGAGCGAGGAGATGCTGAGCAGCGTCTTCAACCACAAGACCAAGGCGGTGCTGTTCAACAATCCGCTCAATCCGGCGGCGGTGGTCTATCCGCGCGAGGACCTCGAACTGCTGGCGCGGTTCTGCCAGGAATTCGACGTGGTCGCGATCTGCGATGAGGTCTGGGAACACGTGGTGTTCGACGGCCGCGAGCACATCCCGCTGATCACGATTCCGGGCATGCGCGACCGCACGATCAAGGTCGGCAGCGCCGGCAAGATTTTCTCGCTGACCGGATGGAAGATCGGCTTCGTCTGCGCCGCGCCGCCGTTGCTGCGCGTCGCTGCGAAGGTGCACCAGTTCCTCACCTTCACGACGGCGCCCAATTTGCAAGCGGCGGTGGCATATGGCCTCGGCAAGCCCGACGACTATTTCCTCGACATGCGCAAGGACATGGCGCGGAGCCGTGACCGCCTGACCAAGGGATTGGAGAGCATCGGCTTTCCGGTGCTGAAGTCGCAGGGGACCTATTTCCTCACCGTGGATCTGTCGCCGCTCGGGCTCAACGAGACCGATGCCGAGTTCTGCTGGCGGATCGTGCAGGACTACAAGGTTGCGGCGATCCCGGTGTCGGCGTTCTACGAGCAGGATGCGGTGACGTCGGTCGTGCGCTTTTGTTTCGCCAAGAAAGACTCGACGCTCGATGCCGCGCTGGAGCGGTTGTCGGACGCCGTCCACCGCCGCAAGAGGTAGGCCAGAATGCGAGAGCAGAACCGTCGTCTCGTCAGCTTCGTCGGCGCGGTCGCGACGGTCCTGCTGCTCTCGGCCTCCGCCAACGCCGAGGAGCGCACGGTCAACTTTTACAACTGGTCGAACTACATGGCGCCGGGAGTCCTCGAGGACTTCACCAAGGAAACCGGCATCAAGGTTGTCTACGATACGTTCGACGCCAACGAGACGCTGGAGACGCGGCTGCTCGCCGGCAAGTCAGGCTATGACGTCGTGGTGCCGACCGGCTACTTCCTGCAGCGCCAGATCACCGCGAAGGTGTTCCTCAAGCTTGACAAGTCGAAGCTGCCGAACCTCGCCAATGCCTGGCCCGTGGTGACCAATCAGCTCGCCACCTACGATCCCGGCAATAGCTACGGCGCCAACTACATGTGGGGCACCACCGGCATCGGCTACAACGTCAAGATCGCGGAGAAGATTCTCGGTCCCGACGCGAAGATCGACAGCTGGGACATGGTATTCAAGCCGGAGAACCTCGCCAAGTTCAAGGATTGCGGCATCCACATGCTGGATTCCGCCGACGACATCCTGCCGGCGGCGCTGAGCTATCTCGGCCTCGATCCGAATTCGACCAAGCAGGCCGACCTCGAGAAGGCCGCCGATCTCGTCATCAAGATCCGGCCCTATGTGCGCAAATTCCACTCGTCCGAATATCTCAGCGCGCTGGCCTCGGGCGAAATCTGCTTCGTGGTCGGATGGTCGGGCGACATCATGCAGGCGCGCAGCCGGGCGGCGGAAGCCAACACCGGCGTCGAGATCGGTTACACGATCCCGAAGGAGGGCGCGCAGATGTTCTTCGACAATCTCGCGATTCCGTCGGACGCGAAGAACGTCGCCGAGGCCTATGAGCTGATCAACTACCTCTACCGTCCCGAGGTCGCGGCGAAGAACTCGAACTTCCTGTCCTACGCCAACGGCAATCTGGCGAGCCAGAAGCTGATCGATCCGAAGATCTTCAACGACAAGAACATCTATCCCGACGAAGCGATGCAGAAGAAGCTGTTCGTGATCACCGCGCGCGATCCGGCGACGCAGCGGATCATCAACCGGCTGTGGACGAGAGTGAAGACCGGGAAATGACGCGACGCGTCATTCCGGGATGGTGCGTCAGCACTAGACCTGAGATGCGCAATTGCGCATCGGGGAATCTCGAGATTCTCGGTGCGCAATTGCGCACCTGAGGGTTCGATGCTTCGCATCGCCCGGAATGACAAGTCGGATGAGCCTACCGCCAGCGCCGGTGCAGCCAGAGCCATTGATCGGGATACTCACGGACCCAGCCCTCGACGACGTCGGTGATCGCCTGCATCGTGCCCTGGATATCGATCTGGCCGGATGCGTCGAACACCGGCTTGATTTCCTCGGTGACCTCGCCGCGGAAGCGGCCGTCGGGCAGGCGGATGATCCGCGTGCCGTGGATGGGGCAATCGATCTGCCGGCGCAGGCGCGCCAGCAGCGGATTCGCCGTGGTCTTGCGGCCGAAGAAGGTGACGGGAACGCCGTTGGTCAAATACTGATCGACCAGCATCGCGACGTGCTGGCCGTTCTTCAGCGCCTGCGCCAGCTTGAGCGGCGCGTCGCGGCCGGCCGGCACCAATGTGCCCAGATTGACCGCGCGGATGCGCTCGATAGCGCGGTCGGCGGCTTCGATGTTCGGCCGCCGAAACAGGATGGTGGCGTCGAGCCCATGCGCTGCGGCGGCAATTGGAGAGAGCTCCCAGTTGCCGAGATGTGCGGCGAAGAACAGTGCCGGCTTGCCGTCGTCACGCAACTGGTCGAACAGCTGCTTGCTGCGCGCCGAGAATTCGACGCGACCCGGCTTGTCGGGATTCTGGGGATCGTGGTCCCAGATGCGGTCGATATGCGCGAATTCAGCGCCGATGCGTCCGAGGTTGTGCCAGACGCCCGTCAGGATCTCCTCGATCTCCTCCGGTGACTTTTCCGGGAAGGCGGCCGTGAGGTTCTCGCGGCCGATGCGATCCTCGCGCAGCCGGCGGCCGATGAAATGGGCGGCGCGGCCGAAGAACCTTGCCGTCTTCTCGGGATCGAAATAGCGCGTTGTACGCAGCAGGCCGATCGTCAGCCCGCCGATCGCCGCGTCGGTCACGGGCTTCGCGGCGTCACGCAGGTGCGCCCTGGTGCGAAGGAGCAGGCGTTTCATCTGATGAGGCGAGGGCGCTAGGCCGGCTCGCGCGTCAGGATCAGTGAGGCGTTCTGCCCGCCGAACCCGAACGAGTTCGACATCACGGCGGTCACCTTGGCATCGCGCGCCTTGTTGCCGACCACGTCGAACGGGATCGCGGGATCAGGCACCTCGTAATTGATCGTCGGCGGAATACGCTGATGCTCGAGCGTGAGCAGCGAGAAGATCGCCTCGACCGCACCGGCGGCCGAAATGGTGTGGCCGACCATCGACTTGTTCGACGACACCGGAATGTTCTTGGTGTGCTCGCCAAACACGGCCGACGTCGCAAGATATTCCATCTTGTCGTTTTCCGGCGTCGAGGTCCCGTGCGCGTTGATGTGATCGATTTGCTCGGGCTCCATTCCGGCATCGGCGAGCGTCTTGCGCACGCAGCCGATCGCCGGTTTGCCGTCGGGGGCCGAACGGGTGCGGTGGAAGGAATCGGTAAGCTCGCCGCAGCCGGCGACGACGCCGAGGATGCGCGCGCCGCGGGCCATCGCGGCCTCGTAGCTCTCGAGCACCAGCGCGCCGGCGCCTTCGGCCATCACGAAGCCGTCGCGGTTCTTCGAGAACGGTTTCGAGGCGGCCTGCGGCGGGTCGTTCTGGGTGGAGAGAGCCGACAGCAGCGAGAAGCGCACCATGGCTTCCGGGTTCACCGAGCCGTCGGTTGCGACGCACAGCGTCGCATCGGTTTCGCCGCGGCGGATCGCCTCGACGCCAAGCTGGATCGCGGTCGCACCGGAGGCGCAAGCCGTCGACAGCGAAATCGGGGACCCTTTGGTACCGAAGGTCTCGGCGAGGTTGAGCGCGACGGAGCCGAAGGTGAAGCGCCGGTGAAAGTGCGCGAACTTCCCGCCACTGCAGGTCGCCAGGTATTCGATGATTCCAAAGTCCTTGGTCGGAACCTCGCGCGCGACTTCGAGCCGCTGCGGCCACTCGGTCTCGATCGGGGCGACTGCCAGAAACAGCGGGCCGGGAAAGTCGCCCTTGCTGCCGATACCGGCTTGCTCGAGCGCTTCTTCGGTCGCGATCTCCGCCAGACGCTGCGACAGGCTGGTCGAGGAGAACGGGTCGACGGTGACGAAATCGACGGCGCCGGCCATCGTCGTCTTCATACTGTCGAGCGGGAAGCGTGTGACGGTCTTGATGCCGGACTCACCCGCGGTGAGGCGCTTCCAATTGTCGGTCTTGCCGCCGCCGAGCGACGTCACGATTCCCATGCCGGTCACGACGACGATCGGTCGGCCGAATTTATCGCGTGGTGCTGTCATGGTGTCCCCGTCGGTGCTTGCGCCGAATTACTTGACGGCCTCGACCAGTGCCATGCCTTCGCCCTGCCAGTGGCCGACCCCCAGGACAACAATCTGGGTTGGCGCTTCGGTCTTTTCAACCTCCAGCCCGGTCGGGTCGTTGGCCGGATAGAGCGCGCCGCGCGAGATCGACAGCGCGGCCAGCGCGAGCCCGAGCGGGAACTGCGCCTCCATGGTGTGGCCAAAGGTCGTTCCGGTGGCGCGGACGGCAAAGCCGGCATGCTGGCTGAGGAATGCGCGCTCTTCGGCAGTCGCAGGCTCGGCGCCAGTCGCGCCCGTGATCAGGATACCGTTGTCGCCGCTGACGCCGAGCTGCGGCCACAACGTCTGCAGCGATTTCGTCACGGCGCCCGGCTCCTTGCGTCGGGCAAGGTCGGCGACCACCTTGGTCAGCTTGGCGTACGGCTTTGCGCCGCGGGCCTCGGCATGTTCGCGCGATTCCATCACGAGGAAGGCGCCGGCGGAGCCGATGGCAAAGCCCGGGTTGTTCCTGCGGGCCCAGACCGAGCTATACTGGTCCTTGAGGGCGAGATCGCCGAATGCATAAAGCATCAAGAGGTCGCCGCGATCGCCGTTATGAGCGGCGCCGACCAAGGCGATGTCACTCTGGCCGGCTCCAATGCGCGCGACCGCGATCCGTGCCGCGTCGATGCTCGAGGCTTCCTCGCCCATGAAGGTGCGCGAGGTCCCGCACACGCCATGAACGATCGCGATGTTGCCGGCGAGCAGGTTGGAGAGCTGCGCCAGGAACAGCGTCGGGCGCAGCTCGTTCATCAGCTTCTCGTTGAGCAGGGCTGGCGGCAGCTTGCCCTGCGCGTCGGCGTTCATGATCGCCAGGTCGACATTGAGGTCACGCTCGCCGCCGCCGGCTGCGATGATCATGTCCATCCGCGACAGGATTTCCTGATTGCCTTTGACGCCGGCCGAATCGAGCGCCAGCCCGGCGGCATAGGTACCGATCCGCTGCCACGTCTCCATCTGACGCTGATCGCCCTTCTTCGGGATCTGGGCGTCGAAGCTGACGGGAGCGATCGGATGGATCACGTATGGCGCGAGACGCTTCTCGTCGGCATTGACGCGCCGGGCGCCGAGCGCCTCCCAATGCGCATCCAGCCCTTCGCCAAGCGAGGAGAGCAGGCCTACGCCGGTGATCCAGACTTCCTTCTCAGCCATGACTCATTGCCTGCTGCGGAAACCCGATCTTGGTGGCCATCGCATCCATGTGCACGCGCAAGTCCGGGCTGGGGAAGGGGATATGACGGAAGGTCAGCTCGGCATTGCACTTGAGCTCCTTGCCGACGCGAACCTTCGCCGAGGTGACGGCGAAGCCTGAACCTTCGTGCTCGACCTTGGCCTCGATGGTCAGGAGCGAACCGGGGCTGACGAAGCCGCGCATCTTGGCTTCCTTGACCATGGCGAGGAAGGGCATGCGCTCGAACTTGGTCAGACCGAGGATCAGCCAGCCCGAGCTCTGGGCCATTGCTTCGGTCAGCAGCACGCCGGGCATGATCGGATAGCCCGGGAAGTGCCCCGCGAACACCGAATGGCTGTCGGGCGGGACATCCGCCTCGACGACAATGGTCCTTGCGTCGAGGTTGAGGTCGACGATCCGATCGATCAGCTGAAAGATCTCGAGCTGCATGATGGGCGATTACGAGCCCGTGCCCGTGCCCGCGTTCTTGGCTGCAACCAGCTCGTCGATGCGGTCGGCGAGATTCTTCAACACGAAATACTGCTCCGTCGTGGCCTTGCCGTCGTTGACCTCCTGGGTCCACTTTTCGAGCGGCATCTTGATCCCAAAGGCCTTGTCGATGGCAAACGCGATGTCGAGGAAGTCGAGGCTGTCGATCCCCAGATCGTCGATCGCGTGGCTCTCCGGCTTGATCGTGTCGCGCGGGATGTCGCAGGTCTCCGCGATAATGTTGGCGATCTGCTCGAATGTGGAGGACATCATTAAGCCTTTGATATATTGAAGGTAATTCCGGGTCGGCTCAGAGGAGGCGGGCGCGTTGCCCCGGAATGCCCGATTGCTGGTGCCGGAGTCGTGTGCCCGTATATCGGAGCAGGGCCGTTAGTTCAATGGAGCTTGGCCGGCCTCGCAAGGACGGTTTTTGGGCAGGGTTCCGGCCAGCCTAGCTGCGCGGCATCACCGTAATCTTCGCGCAATCCCGGCGGCCCATCAGCACGCAATCCTGGGTCTTGCGCAAATCGGCGATGCTCATGGCAAGCCAGATGCCGATCGCGGTGAGCGCCACCGTGAAGGCGAAGGCGGCGATGTTGGCGAGCATGCGCTGGCGGAAATCGTCCGGCTCCTCGCGCGGCTTCTCAAAGCGAGAGAGATCGTTGGCAACGGAAGCTGGGCGCGTCGATCGGAGCGACTCCTCGCGCTTGCCGGGCGGCTGCGCCGAGGTACGCGGCCGGAATTTGAGCACCACGTGCTCGGCATCCGAGGAAATTGGCCGCTGCGTCTTCACTGTTGTCAGTCCGGTCGCGTCGCCGGTTATGTTTAGCATGTTCGCTGCACTTCACACCTAAAATCTTGGTGCGCGCAGAGGTGGTATTCATGCTTCGATCACCTCCAGGAACTGGCTTGCCGTCGAGGTGACTGCTGCGGTGCGCGGGATGCTCGGCATTGCGATGACGAGGCCGATGTCGACACACGCGTTCGACCTTCGCGCATGCACAGTTTGCGCTGCAACGCCGTCACGGAGGTTGAGGCTGCGCGCCCCGGCATTGGCATCCTACGCATTGACGGCCGGGGGAATCGACAGCCCCGAGGCCGGACCATCCGGCCGTCGGCCCCACCGCTTCGTGAAGCCATTCCGCCACACCGGACTCTTTCACCCGCCTGCGGGCTCATGACATAGTGGAACCCGTTCCGGAGTGCCGGTCAAAAGGGAGCATAAATCATGGCCCACACGCGCGAGCCTTACGTCAAACCGGTCCCAATCCTGTCGCTGCGGCCGACCCAGATGACGGTCGGCATGCAGGAGGTAACGGAGAAGCGGAAGCGCTGGCGCGAGCACAAGTCGGACAAGAAGCGCGCCGAACTGCTGGGCAAGCACATGATCCCGGTCGTCCATGGTCCCGACGATCGCTACTACGTGGTCGATCACCATCACATGGCGCGGGCGCTGCACGAGGAGGGCGTCAAGGACATCCTGGTGACGGTGATCGGCGATCTCACGATGGTCGAGCGTGACGTGTTCTGGGGCGTGATGGACAACAAGCGCTGGGTCTATCCCTACGATTCCAAGGGCGAGCGCCGCCACTTCAAGGACATTCCGAAATCGATCAAGGATCTCAGGGACGATCCGTTCCGCAGCCTCGCCGGCGAGATGCGCCGGGCGGGCGGTTTTGCCAAGGACACGACGCCGTTCAGCGAATTCCTGTGGGCCGATTTCCTGCGCCGCCACATCCCGCGCAAGACGGTGGAGAACAATTTCGCCAAGGCGCTGGAGAAGGGACTGGCGCTTGGCCGCAGCAAGGACGCGGTCTATTTGCCCGGCTGGTGCGGGCCGGCATCCGACGACTGATCTGCCGCGGCCTCCGGCCTGTGCTGATCCTCCTTGCCACCGAGCGCGTGGTGCAGCCACCGCTCGGTCCGCTTGCCGAAGGTCAACAGCAGGAACGCCAGCGCGACGGCGGTGACGACGATCGGCCAATGTCCGGCGCCGCAGACGATGCCGACGCAAGCGGCGAAGAATGCGCATGCGGCGCTGGTCAGGCCGCGGACCTGGAAGCGGTCGCCCTGCCGTACGATCACGCCGGCGCCGAGAAATCCGATGCCGGTCAGCACGCCCTGGATCACGCGGCTCACCGCGTCGGTGAACTTGCCGGGCTCGACGGCCTGCAATGCCAACAGCACGACCATCGCCGTCGAAAGGCTGACGAGACCCAGCGTCTTCAGGCCGATCGGCTTGCCGCGCAAGTCGCGGTCGAGCCCGATCGCGCAGCCGGCAAGGGTGGCCGCGCCGAGACGCAGGATGATCTCGCTCCAGTCCGCCAAGGCGTCCTCTATTTCGGCTGCCGGCCGAGCATGTAGAACTCGCCGTTCGGCCGCATGCCGGTGACGTTGGCGAGCCGGTTCGACAGCGCGAAGAACGCCGCAACCGCGGCGATGTCCCAGACGTCGTCGTCGCTGAAGCCGTGGGCGGCAAGCGCGGCGAAGTCCGCCTCCGAGACTTCCTCGGCCGCGCGGCTCACCTTCATGGCGAAGTCGAGCATCGCGCGCTGCCGCGGCGTGATGTCGGCCTTGCGGTAGTTGACCGCGATCTGGTCGGCGATCTCGGGATTCTTGGCGCGGATGCGCAGGATCGCGCCGTGGGCGATCACGCAATACTGGCACTGGTTGGCGGCGCTGGTCGCCACCACGATCATCTCGCGCTCGGCCTTCGAGAGGCCGGAGTCCTTCTCCATCAGCGCGTCGTGATAGGCGAAGAAGGCGCGAAACTCGTCGGGGCGATAGGCCAAGGTGAGGAAGACGTTCGGCACGAAGCCGGATTTCTCCTGCACCGCCAGGATGCGGGCGCGGATATCCTCGGGGAGCTTGTCGAGAGCGGGCGTCGGGAAGCGTTTTGCGGTCGGCTGCGTCATGAGATGGTTCCGGCATGCCGCCTGGATGCGGCGTCACGCGAGACCATAGTGGATGACGGGTCGGGCGCAAGGCGCATCGTGCCTTGCCGCGACGATGCTAGCGCAGCGGCTTCTTCAGCAGCGAGAAGCGGTCCGGATCGAGGCCGAGCGAAGGCTGCAGCATCGGCGCCTCGGCCGGCGCCATGGTGCGCGCCGGCGCCGGAGAGTTGAAGTTGGCATCGCCGCTCGGGCTGTCGCGATGCGAGGTGGCGCCGCGCCAGCGCTCCAGCACGGCGCTGACGAAATGCATGTCATGGCCGGCGGCGACCGACGGTACCGTGGCGATGGTGGCCTCGCCGCGCGGCAGCTGGTGCGGCGGCACCTCCTTGAAGCGCAGCCGGGTCGGCAGAGCCACGCCTTCCCCGAACGCCAGCACCTCGCGGGTGCCGAGCGAGGGCACGAACGACAGCAGGTTGGCGGCGGCGTCCGAGACGGCGGAGCGCAGCAGCGCCTGGTCGCGGTCGTTGGCGAGGCGCATCGTGAACAGCGTGTTGCACTGAGAGATGATGGTCGCGTCGAGCTCGGCCGGACGCTGGGTGATCAGGCCGAGATAGACGCCGTATTTGCGGCCTTCCTTGGCAATGCGCGACACCGCCTTGCGGGTCGGCCCGAAGCCGATATTGCGGTCGGCGGAGGCGTAGCGGTGCGCTTCCTCGCAGACGAACAGCATCGGCGAGACGCCGTCGCTCCACAGCCCGAAATCGAACGCCATGCGGCACAGCACCGACACCACGGAATCGACGACTTCGGCGGGGAAGCCGGCGAGCTGCATGATGGTCATCGGCTTGCCGTTGGCGGGCAGGCGGAACAGATGGCTGATCACCTCGGCCATGGTATCGCCGCCGACATTGGCATTGTCGAACATGAAGGCGTAGCGCGGATCGTTGCGCACCGCGTCGATGCGCGAGATCAGCTTGTGATAGATGATGCGCGACGAGCGGTTCTCCAGCTTGCCCATGCGCTCGTCGATCAGCGAGATCAGGTCGACGAGGCGATAGGGCACCGGCGTATCGACGGTGTAGCCGACCTGCTTGGGGTCGATGCGCTTCAGCCCGAGACCGACCCGGTCGGAGTTCTGGTACTGGGTGTAGATGCCCTTCGCCATCGGAATCACTTCGGCGAGGATGTCGAGCTCCTCGGGCACGCCGGGCCGGCCGCCGAACAGCACGTCGACGATCTCTTCGAAGTTGAACAGCCAGAACGGCAGCTTCAGGTTTCGCGGGTTGAGCACCTGGGCGCGCTCGCCGAAGCAGCGGCCATATTCGTTGTGCACGTCGAGCAGGAAGATGCGCAGGTTCGGCCGCGACTTCAGAATCTCGTTGAGCAGCAGCGACACGCCGGTCGACTTGCCGACGCCGGTCGAGCCGAGCACCGCGAAGTGCTTGGAGAGCATCTCCTCGACGTCGACATAGGCGATGACGGAACGATCCTGCTGCAGCGTGCCGACATTGATCTGGTCCGAGCCGCTCGGCGCATAGACCGTGCGCAGCTCCTGGTTCGTGATCAGATCGGTGCTGTCGCCGATGGTCGGATAATGGGTGACGCCGCGCTGGAATTTCGGGCGGTCGCCGCCCAGGATTTCGCCGAGCAGGTCGACCGAGGCGGTCGCCATGTATTCGTCGGACGCCGGCAGGTTCTCGCACGTCACTTCGGTGATCATGGCGACGATGACCGAACTCGCGCAGCGGATACTGACGAACCGGCCGACCGTTGCTCGCATCTCTGAAAGTTGCATCTGGCCGCCCGCCAGCAGCCCAACCCGGGCCTGCGAGCCGCGCACAGAGATCACACGTCCGAAGGGTGTCACAGTTCCAGCCTGGCTCGTTCTCAAAATCTAAATGTCCGGACCAATATGCCCGCCCGGGATTGGAAAAACCGTTAAATCGCCGGGGTTCTGCATCGGCTAAATCTACACCTTCCCGGTGACGATTTGTTTCTATCGTGCCGCGAGATGACGCGCTGTCGCGCGCATCGGCGGCGGAATCGTCGCTTTCCGGCACAGTTGTGTTTGTTTCCCGGTTTTTCCGTTAACGCGGGATTCACCATCTCCGAGGAGTGCATCGGCAGCTCCGTAGGTTTGCGGGGAATTGGGTGCGAATTGTCATGCGCTGTCGCCCGGTATCGCGTAACCGATTGCTAACTGCGAGTTGTAACGACCTTTCCATTTGTGCTGCGTAACGATGCCGCGCCCGGGAGAGATCAGCGTGCGCATCGAACATCGCAATTCAGGAAATGCCGACGCCGGCTCGACGAAGGGGCTGGCGTTCTGTGCCGGCCTGTTGGTCGGCAGCCTGCTCGGAAGCGCGACCGCGCAATGGAGCGAGCGCGAAGGCCTGCTGATGGCGGCATTCGCGATCATGGCCGTGATCGTCTTCCTGTTGCTCAAGCGGCACGAGATCTCCGACGAACGGCTCGCCACCGAACGTCGCAATCTCATGACTGCCGTGAACAACATTCCGCAGGGCCTCGTGCTCTACGACGCGTCGGCACGCATCATCATCTGCAACCGTCCCTACATCGAGATGTTCGGGCTTTCGCCCGACGTCGCCAAGCCCGGCTGCACCATGCACCGGCTGATCGCACACAGGCAGGAGACGGGCTCGTTCGACGGCGATGTCGACGACTTCTGCGACGCTATCATGGGCAACGTGAAGCTTGGCCGCGCCACGCGTCAGCTGACGCAGGCGCCGGGCGGGCGCGCGATCGAGATCGTCAACAAGCCGCTGCCGGAAGGCGGCTGGGTGGCGACCATCCAGGATATCACGGAGCGCACGCGCACCGAGAACAAGATCGCCCACATGGCGCATTATGATGCGCTGACCGACCTGCCGAACCGGGTGCTGTTCCGCGAGCGCCTGGAGCGGGCACTGAGGGCGATCCGGCCGGATCAGCAGCTCGCGGTCATGTATATCGACATCGACGAGTTCAAGGCCGTCAACGACGCGCTCGGCCATCAGATCGGCGACGAATTGCTCAGGGCGATCGCCGACCGCCTGCGCGGCTGCGTTGGGGACACCGACGTCGCAGCGCGGCTCGGCGGTGACGAGTTTGCCGTGATCCAGACCGTCGTCCGCGATCAGACCGAGACCATGCAGCTCCTCGCTGCGATCTATCAGTCGATCCGCCGGCCGATCGACTGCAGCGGGCATCTGATCACCACCGACGCCAGCATCGGCATCGCCGTTGCGCCCGCCGACGGCCTCGACATCGATCAATTGCTGCGCAATGCCGACCTCGCGCTCTACGGAGCCAAGAGCGACGGCCGCCGCACCTACCGGTTCTTCGAGACCGGCATGGACGCGCGCGCCAAGGCGCGGCGCAGCCTTGAGCTCGAGCTGCGCCAGGCGATCGCCGACGGCAGCTTCGAGCTGCACTATCAGCCGCTGCTCCATCTCGAGGAGGGCCAGGTCAGTTGCTGCGAGGCGCTGGTGCGCTGGCGTCATCCGGAACGCGGCACCATCTCGCCGGCGGATTTCATCCCGATCGCCGAGGACACCGGCCTGATCAACGATCTCGGTCACTGGGTGCTCAACACCGCGTGCCGCGAGGCGATGAACTGGCCGGAGCATGTTCATGTCGCAGTCAACGTGTCTCCGATCCAGTTCAAGAGCCAGACACTGGCGCTCAACGTCGCCGCCGCGCTCGCCGCGACAGGTCTTGCACCTTCGCGGCTCGAGCTCGAGATCACCGAGGCGGTGCTGATCCGCGACGACGAGGCTGCGCTCGATATCCTGCATCAGCTGCGCGAGCTCGGCGTCCGTATCGCGCTCGACGATTTCGGCACCGGCTATTCCTCGCTGAGCTACCTGCAGCGCTTCCCGTTCGACAAGATCAAGATCGACCGCGCCTTCATCAAGGATCTCGCCGGGACCGGCGCGTCGTCCACGATCGTCCAGGCCGTCGTCAACATCGCCGCCGCCAGCGACATGACCACGACCGCGGAGGGCGTCGAGACCGAGCAGCAGCGCAACCTGCTGCGCATCCTCGGCTGCACCGAGATGCAGGGCTATCTGTTCAGCCGGCCGGTGTCATCGGCTGAAATCCGCAAGCTGCTCTCGGCGCATCGCGAGACCGCCGTCTCGGTCGCCTGACCGCCTGCCTCGACCGCTTTCATCGGGTGATTCCAGCCACGGAATGCCGTGCGAGCGGCAATTGCCGGCGCCAATCATTTGTTGACGAGGCCTAATCATTTGTACACTAGTACAAATCGACGCGCCGCGCACCTGTCCAACCGCAAGTCGTCGATCCGGCGTCGTCGCGGAGGGAGACCGTCCATGCAGCAGCCGGAACCGATCTTCGATCTCGCGCATCTCGGGCACATGGAGCTCTTGACGCCGAAGCCGGACCAGAGCCTGAAGTTCTTCGTCGACGTCATGGGCATGACCGTCAGCGGCCGCAAGGGCGAGTCGGTCTATCTGCGCGGCTGGGACGATTACGAGCGCTATTCGCTGAAGCTGACGGCGTCGAAGACTTCAGGGATGGAGCACATGGCGCTGCGGGCGCGCAGCCCGCAGGCGCTTGAACGCCGCGTTGCCGCGCTGAAGGGCTCGGGCTTCGATATCGGCTGGATCGACGATGACATGGGGCAGGGGCCGGCATTCCGCTGCCGCGATCCCGATGGCCATGTCATCGAGCTCTATTACGAGACCGAGTGGTACGAGGCGCCGTCCGAGCTGAGGCCCGCGCTGAAAAACCAGGCGCAGCGCTTTCCGGCGCGCGGCGTCAATGTCCGCAGGCTTGACCATCTCAATTGCCTCGCGGTCGACATCAAGGCAAACCGTCTGTTCTTCGAAGACTACCTCGGCTGCCGCACCACCGAGCAGATCGTGCTCAACGACGGCACGGAAGCCGCGATGTGGATGACGATGTCGAACAAGAGCTACGACTTCGCCTATACGCGCGACCATTACGGCAAGCGCGGCCGGTTTCACCATGTCACCTACGCGCTCGACAGCCGTGAGGAGATCCTGCGGGCCGCGGATATTTTTCTCGAGCACGGGGTGCATATCGAGACCGGGCCGCACAAGCACGCGATCCAGCAGACCTTCTTCCTCTATGTCTATGAACCCGGCGGCAACCGCGTCGAGGTCGCCAACGCCGGCGCACGCCTGATCCTCGCGCCGGACTGGAAGCCGATCGTGTGGACCGAGGAAGAGCGCAAGAAGGGACAGGCGTGGGGGTTGAAGACGATCGAGTCGTTCCACACCCACGGCACGCCGCCCGTGATCGACTAGATGCCGGACCGCCACACGAAAGCCGCCCAAGCGCGTCGATACGCCGCCGCGAACACGCGCGGTCGCTGACGACAACACCGACGCGCAACCGATATGATCTGGCTCGCGAGGACGGACACTGCGCTGCGCGCGAGACGTGAACCGGTGAGAGCGAGCACAATGGTCGGCAAGACGCCGAAGACGTCGGCGAAGAGTGCGAAAAAGAGCGCCGCGAAGCGCGGCATCGCAAAGCCGCGTCTGCTCGCAGGCGGCAATCCGCAGATCGCCAAGGGATATGGTGACGCTCCGGTGCAAGCCTATATCGCCGCGATGCCGGGGTGGAAGCGCGACGTTGGACGCAAGCTTGACGCGCTCATCGTGCGTACCGTCCCCGGCGTGCACAAGGCGGTGAAGTGGAATTCGCCGCTCTACGGCATGGAAGGGGAAGGCTGGTTCCTCGGCATCCATGTCTTCACGCGCTACGTCAAGGTGGCGTTCTTTCGCGGCGCGTCGCTGCATCCGGTGCCGCCGGGCGAGTCCAGGCAGCAGCACACGCGCTATCTCGACATTCACGAGAACGACGAGCTCGACGAAGCCCAGTTCACCGCGTGGGTGAAGCAAGCCAGTCAATTGCCCGGCGAACGGATGTGAACGCAAGCAAGACTGTCGAACAACGGCCATCACGCGCCGTCGATGCGGCTATGCGCGATGGAGCATTGCTTCGCCTCAGCTGTTTGGTGTTAGGCTGCACCAGAGCACGATGAATCGTCATCGCGCTTTGGATTGTTGTCCTGGCATGATCTCTTCGGAAAACCGCTTCGCACTTTTCCGGATCATGCCCTGGTAACGTCAGAGGAAAACGTCGATGAGCGAACACACGACGGACAAGCGCGTGCGAGAGGCGTCTCGCAGGCGATTCCTTCAGGCCGGTGCAGCACTGGCCGGTGGCTCCGCCATATCGGGAGTTGCCGGTTCTACCGCGCTTGCCGAACAGGGGAATAATCTTCCGCCCAATGTGCCGGAATGGATGAAAGCGCCCGGCGACCCGATGGGTAGCCAGCCCTATGGCACGCCATCGGTTCACGAGAAGGCTGTCGTCAAGAACATCTCGAAGACACTGCCGCAGTATATTTCCGCCTCGGGCCGCACGCCGTTGCAGGAGCTCGACGGCATCATCACGCCGAACGGTTTGTTCTACGAACGCCACCATGGCGGCGTGCCGACCATCGACCCGGCCGAGCACCGGCTGGTGCTGCATGGCATGGTCGATCGCCCGCTGGTGTTCACGATGGAGGATATCCGCCGCTTTCCGTCGCAGTCGCGCATCCACTTCCTCGAGTGCTCCGGCAATCCGGTCTACACCAAGCCCTACGGCAAGACGGCCTCCGACCTTGTCGGCCTCCTGAGCTGCGCGGAATGGACCGGCGTGCCGCTGAAGACGGTGCTGGACGAGGCGGGGCTGCAGGCGGGTGCCAAATGGATCGTGGCCGAAGGCGCCGACGCGGCTGCGTTGACGCGCTCGATCCCGATCGAGAAATGCCTCGACGATGCCATGCTGGTCTACAGCCAGAATGGCGAGCGGCTGCGCCCGCAGCAGGGCTATCCGCTGCGCCTGTTGCTGCCCGGCTTCGAGGGCAACATGAACGTGAAGTGGCTTCGCCGGCTCAAGGTCGTCGCCGAGCCGGCCTATTCGCGCGAGGAGACCTCGAAATACACCGACCCGATGCCCGACGGCACGTCGCGCGAATTCACCTTCTATATGGAAGCGAAGTCGATCATCACGCGGCCGTCCGGCGGGCAGAAGCTGACCACGCAGGGCTTTCACGAGATTACCGGCATCGCCTGGAGCGGTCACGGCAAGGTCAAGAGCGTCGAGGTCTCGCTCGACGGGGGCAAGAGCTGGCAGCAGGCCGAATTGCAGGAGCCGGTGCTGACGCGCGCGCTCACGCGCTTCCGCTTGCCCTGGCATTGGGACGGCAAGCCCGCCGTGATCCAGAGCCGTGCCATCGACGAGACCGGCTACGTCCAGCCGACGCTGGCGGAATTGGTCAAGGTGCGCGGTCTCAACTCGTTCTACCACAACAACGCGATCTGGCCCTGGCGCATCGATGCGAATGGTGAGGTGACCAATGGCCAGGTGTAAGTTCAAGGCGGCGTTCCTTGCGAGTGTGGTCGCGATGCTCGCCACTGCCGGGCAGGCCGAGGATCGCTTTGGCATCGGGCGTGCGGCAACGCCCGCCGAGATCGCCGGCTGGAACATCGATATCGGCCGTGACGGCTCCAACCTGCCGCCGGGCAGCGGCAGCGTCGAGCGCGGCCGCACGGTGTTCAGCGAGCAATGCGCGGCGTGCCATGGCGACAGCGGGCAGGGCGGCGTCGGCGACCGCCTGGTCGGCGGACAGGGCACGCTGGCGAGCCCCAAGCCGATCCGCACTGTCGGCAGCTATTGGCCCTATGCGCCGACGCTGTTCGACTACATCCGCCGCGCGATGCCGCAGAACGCGCCGCAGTCGCTGAGCAATGAGGACGTCTACGCGGTGTCCGCCTACGTCCTCAGCCTGAACGGCATCGTGCCGGCCAATGCGGTGCTCGACGCCAGGTCGCTCGCCACGATCAAGATGCCGAACCGCGACGGGTTCGTCTCCGACCCGCGGCCGGACGTGCATAACCATTGAGCGGCGGGCCACGGCTGGCTTGCTCGCAGCATCGTGACGCCGTGGCCCCTGTGCCCGGAGGATTGCCGTCCCTATCTCCGTTTGGGGGCGGCTCGGCCGTCATCCGGCACACGTTTATTGATCGATAGGAGAGGCCGCATGACCAGGTCATGGGCAGTCGCAGCCGCCATGCTGCTCGTGGGAATGACGTTCACGCCGGTCGCGGCCCAGATGTCGGAGCCGGCATATTTCGACGCGCAAAATCCCGGGCGCAGCGCAATCAACGGCGGCGCCCTGACGCCATGGGGTGAGGCCCAGGAGGCCGCGCAGCGCGGGCGCAATCCGGCGAACGCCTACGGTGCCATGCCCGCGGCGGAGCCATCTTCCGCCTGCGCGCGTTACCGTTCATTCGATCCCGCGTCCGGCACCTTCCTTGGCCGCGACGGCCGCCGCCATCCCTGCCGATAAGGCCCTGCACCGCGCTTGGCGGTGGATAACGGCGCCGGCATTCGCCCGGCGCGCGAACGACTGGACGTTAGCCGCGTTATAGTCTGCCGATCGTGTCGGGTCCCGCCGGACCCGAGCGGCGGAGGACACCCGGCGTGACAGACGCTCTGGCCGGTTTCTGGGACCGAAAGTCGACCTCGGACCTGTTGCGGGAGGCGGCGCGGGCCGACGGCGACGCGGAGACGCCGATCTTCAGGCGCTCGCTGTCGGCGTTGCAGCTGGTCACGCTCGGCATCGGCGGCATCATCGGCGCCGGCATCTTCGTGCTGACGGGCCACGCGGCCGCCGCCAATGCCGGTCCCGCGGTCACGCTCTCCTTCATGATTGGTGCGGTGGCCTGCGCCTTCGCCGGCCTGTGCTACGCCGAGATGTCGTCGACGGTGCCGATCTGCGGCAGCGCCTACACCTATGCCTACGCCACGCTGGGCGAACTGATCGCCTGGATCATCGGCTGGGATCTGATCCTCGAATACGCGGTCGGCGCGATCGCGGTCTCGGTCGGGTGGTCCGGCTATTTCGTCAGTCTGATGCGCGATTTCGGCATCAACCTGCCGCAGCAATTCACTTCGGCGCCGCTCGCCTACGACGTCAACGCCGGCGCGTGGTCGTCGACCGGTGCGGTCATCAACATCCCGGCGATGGCGATCATCGCCTTCGTGACCACGCTGCTGGTGGTCGGCATTCGCGAGTCCGCGCGCTTCACCAGCTTCGTCGTCGTGGTCAAGCTCGTCGTGATCGCGCTGTTTCTTGCCACCGCGGCTTCCTCGGTGACGCTGGCGAACTGGGTGACGGCGAGCAACCCGGAGGGCGCGCTGATCCCGCCGAATGCCGGTCCTGGCGTGTTCGGCTGGTCCGGCGTGGTCCGCGGTGCGGCGGTGGTGTTCTTCGCCTATATCGGCTTCGACGCGATCTCGACCGCGGCACAGGAGGCGAAGACGCCGGAGCGCGATATGCCGATCGGCATTCTCGGCTCGCTCGTGATCTGCGCCGCACTCTATGTCGCGGTCGGATTCGTGCTGACCGGCATCGTGCCCTATGACCGGCTCAGCGTGCCCGATCCGATCGCCGTCGGCATCGATGCGATCGGCATCGGCTGGCTCGCTCCGTTCATCAAGCTCGGCATCCTGTTCGGATTGACATCGGTGATCCTCATCATGCTGCTGGCGCAACCGCGAATATTTCGTGCCATGGCGCATGACGGATTGCTGCCGGGCTTTGCCGCTAAAATTCATCCGCGCTTCCAGACACCCTATGTCTCGACCATCTTCGCCGGCACCGTCGCCGCCCTTCTCGGCGGGCTGTTGCCGATCGGGCTGGTCGGCGAACTGGTCTCGATCGGCACGCTGTTTGCGTTCACGGTGGTCTCGATCGGCACGCTGGTGCTGCGCGTGCGCGATCCGGAATTGCCGCGTCCGTTCAAGGCGCCGGCGATCTGGCTGGTGGCCCCGGCTGCCGCTGCAACCTCGCTGTTCCTGATGTTCGGCCTGCCGCTCGACACCTGGATCAGGCTGGCGGTGTGGCTAATGATCGGGCTTGTGATCTATGCGGCCTATGGCAGACGGCATAGCCGGCTGCGCGCAGGCGGCGGGGACAGCGCGGGCCTATAGTGCGCGCGCGTGCGGCCTGCTAGATGTACGCGTTGAGATAGCGCTGCAAGCCGCGACAGTCGGCGCAGGTTCCGGGAGGCTTCATGAAAAATCCAAATGCACGCGCGCGGTGGATGGTCGCCGCGCTTGTCTCGATCGCCGTCATGGCGCCTGGTCCCGGCCATGCGGCGTCGGTTGCGCCAGTCGCGGCCGAGAACGGCATGGTGGTGTCGGCGCAGCATCTTGCCACGCAGGTCGGCGTCGAGGTGTTGAAGCGGGGCGGCAATGCGGTCGATGCTGCGGTCGCTGTCGGTTACGCGCTTGCAGTGGCCTATCCCGCCGCCGGCAATCTCGGTGGCGGTGGATTCATGACCATCCAGTTCGCCGACGGCCGCAAGACCTTCCTGGATTTCCGCGAGACCGCGCCGAAGGGCGCCACCGCCGACATGTATCTCGACAAGGAAGGCAAGATTGTCGCCGGCCTCTCCACCAAGGGCCATCTCGCCGTCGGCGTGCCCGGTTCGGTCGCGGGCATGGAATATGCGCGCGAGAAATACGGCACCATGAAGCGCGCCGACGTGATTGCGCCGGCGCTGCAACTCGCCGAGGACGGTTTCGTGCTCGATCGCGGCGACATTCAGATGTTGGATTCTGCGGTCGACGATCTTCGCCAGGATCCGCCCTCGGCCGCGATCTTTCTCAACAATGGAAAACCGTTCCAGGTCGGCGAGCGGCTGGTGCAACATGAACTCGCCGAGACGCTGCGCGAGATCAGCAAGCGCGGCACGGATGGCTTCTACAAGGGCTGGGTCGGTGCTGCGATCGTCGCCGCGAGCCAGGCCGGCAAGGGCCTGCTGACGCAGGAGGATCTGGACAACTACAGGGTTCGCGAGCTGGCGCCGGTCGAATGTGACTATCGCGGTTACCACGTGGTCTCGGCGCCGCCGCCTAGTTCGGGCGGTGTGGTGATCTGCGAGATGCTCAACATCCTCGAAGGCTATCCGCTGAAGGAGCTCGGCTACCATTCGGCGCAGGCGGTGCACTACCAGATCGAGGCGATGCGCCACGCCTACGTCGATCGCAACAGCTATCTCGGCGATCCGGACTTCGTGAAGAATCCGCTCGAGCGGCTGCTCGACAAGACTTACGCCGCGAAGATCCGTGCCGCGATCGACCCGGCAAAGGCCGGCGTCTCCAGGGACATCAGGCCCGGCGTTCCGCCGCATGAGGGCAGCAACACCACGCACTATTCGATTGCCGACAAGGACGGCAATGCGGTGTCGGTCACCTACACGCTGAACGACTGGTTCGGCGCCAAGGTGACGGCGGCCAAGACCGGCGTGCTGCTCAATGACGAGATGGACGACTTCACCGCCAAGGTCGGCGTGCCGAACCTGTATGGGCTGGTGCAGGGGGAGGCCAACGCGATCGTCCCCGGCAAGCGTCCGCTGTCCTCGATGAGCCCGACCATCGTCTCCAAGGACGGCAAGCCGGTCATCGTGATGGGGACTCCGGGCGGCAGCCGCATCATCACTGCCGTGCTGCTGACCATGATCAATGCCATCGACTACGGCATGAACGCGCAGGAGGCCGTGGACATGCCGCGCTTCCACCAGCAGTGGCTTCCCGAGGCGACCAACCTCGAGGACTACACGCTGTCGCCGGACACGCGGAAGATCCTGGAGGGCATGGGCCACAAATTCGGGCCGCCGCAGCCTACCAATCACCTCGCGGTCATCATCATCGGGGCGCCGTCGCTGGACGGCAAGCCGGTCGGCAACAACCGCTTCTATGGCGCGAACGACCCGCGCCGCAATTCGGGGCTCGCTGCGGGGTATTGAGCGTGACGCCCAACGACAACCCGTAGCCCGGATGAGCGAAGCGATATCCGGGTCTCGTTGAGCTCCCGCATGTCGCTCCGCTCATGCGGGCTACCGCTCCAATCGATCCGCTCTGCGGTCAGGCGACGGCGGTCGACCTGTTGTCGTCGTGCCCGCTGGTCAGCAGCAGGCGCCGGCGGATCGCGTCTTCGACCAGAGCCAGGGATTGCTTGGCTTCGCGCGCTTCGGCTTCGGCGGCCTGGGCCCGGAATTCGGCCGCATCGAGCTGCTCCTGCTGGGACTCGATGCGGCGTCGGGCTTCCTCAAGCGCCCGCGACGCGTCCCTCAATTTGCGCTCGGTGGCGGCGATGATTTCGAGCTGCGCCTGTTCGGCGGCCTCGGCGCGGGCTTCGCCGGCGCGGGCCCTGTCCTCGATGCTGCGGAACAAATCCGCCGCCTGATGGACGAGGTCCAAGGCTTCTGTGCCCATGGCCGATGTGGGCGGTCTTGGAAATCCAAGGACATTCGGGTCGGCCGCAAAAGGCCGTCTAAATCCGCGCAGTGCCATCCAAATCAGCCCGTCGCGAGTCGGTGTATGCCAACAACTTGCGGTAGTTATAGTTAACAAATCCTTAATGTGGCCGGCGCGCCGGCGCTGTCCACCGGTTTGTGATGTCGCAGCACCCAAATCGGCGGCCGGATGGGGGGAATCGATCCGTCCGGCCCGCGCTTTTCTTTCGTAACGTGCTCTCCGCGCAAGCGTAGCGAGACCGCTATCAGGTGCGGCGCACGAATCGCGCAGCGCTGCAGCGGAGATCGATGCAGCCTCCGCGGGCACCGCCAGTCGGCGAGGTCTGCCGATTTGGCTGCGGGCGCGAGCCGGGCTCTATGGCATAAGTTTGACGCCTGGCTTGCTTTAATTCTCCGGTGTTGAATTGCAGGTCCATGGAGCGACCGATATACCGGGCGGCCTAAGTGGCACGCAGCGCGCTCAGAACGAGCGACGTATTCGCCACGGAAATCTGGTCGATGAAATTTCTGTTGCGGTTCTTCGGGTTCCTGTTCACCGCAGGCACCATCCTGTTCCTGGCTGGTCTGGCCGCGGTCGCAGGGCTGTTCTGGCATTTCTCCAAGGACCTGCCCGACTATTCGCAGCTCCAGAACTACGAGCCGCCGGTGATGACCCGCGTGCACGCGGCCGACGGCTCGCTGCTCGGCGAATACGCCAAGGAGCGCAGGCTCTATCTGCCGATCCAGGCGGTGCCGAAGCTCGTGATCAACGCGTTCCTCGCCGCCGAGGACAAGAATTTCTACGAGCATGGCGGCGTCGACTACACCGGCATGGCGCGCGCCGGCGTCGCCTACATCCAGAACTTCGGTTCCAACCGGCGGCCGCAGGGCGCCTCGACGATCACCCAGCAGGTCGCCAAGAACTTCCTTTTGACCAACGAGGTGTCGTTCACCCGCAAGATCAAGGAAGCCTTGCTGGCGATGCGAATCGAGCGGGCTTACTCCAAGGACAAGATCCTCGAGCTCTATCTCAACGAAATCTATCTCGGCCTTGGCGCCTACGGCATCGCGGCGGCCTCGCTGGTGTATTTCGACAAGTCCGTCAATGAACTGACGGTCGCGGAAGCGGCCTATCTGGCGGCGCTGCCGAAAATGCCGGCGAGCCTGCATCCGGTGCGCAACCGCGCGCGCGCGGTCGAACGCCGCAACTACGTGATCGACCGCCTGCAGGAGAACGGCTGGATCACCGCGGCCGACGCCGACAAGGCGCGCAAGGAGCCGCTGACCGTCACCAACCGCAGCAATGGCGCGCACACCTTCGCCGGCGAATATTTCTCGGAAGAAGTCCGCCGCGACATCTTCGAGCGCTATGGCGAGAAGAAGCTCTATGAGGGCGGCCTGTCGGTGCGCACCACGCTCGACCCCAAGGTCCAGGTGATGGCGCGCAAGGCCATGGTGGCTGGGCTCGTCAACTATGACGAGCAGCAGGGCTATCGCGGTGCGATCCAGAAGCTCGATCTGACCAGCGACTGGGGCGTGCCGCTCGCCGAGATCAAGTCGCTGTCCGACATCTCGCCGTGGCGGATGGCGGTGGTGCTGGAGAGCAACGATCAGTCGGCACGGATCGGCTTCCAGCCGGGCCGCGAGCTCGGCGGCGCCATCAGCAAGCAGCGCGAGACCGGCATCATCACGATGGACGGCGTGCGCTGGGCCAAGAGCAGGGGCAAGACGCCGACATCGGTGGCGCAGGTGCTGCAGCCCGGCGACGTGATCTACGCCGACCCGCTCTTCAGCAAGGACGGCCAGCGCGTCGAAGGCCAGTACCGGCTGCGTCAGATCCCCGAACTGTCGGGTGCGATGGTGGCGATGGATCCGCACACCGGCCGCGTGCTGGCGATGGTCGGCGGCTTCTCGTTCGACCAGAGCCAGTTCAACCGCGCGACCCAGGCCTATCGGCAGCCCGGCTCGACCTTCAAGCCGATCGTCTATTCGTCGGCGCTCGACAACGGCTACACCGGATCGACCATGATGATCGACGCCCCGATCGAGATCGACCAGGGGCAGGGCAACATCTGGCGGCCCGAAAACTTCTCCACCGGCAAGTATCAGGGCCAGGTGACGCTGCGCAACGCTCTGCGGCTGTCGCTCAACACGGTGACCGTGCGGCTGGCGCAGGAAATCGGCATGCCGCTGATCGGCGAGTATGCCAAGCGCTTCGGCGTCTATGACGAGCTACCGAACTATCTCGCCTATGCGCTCGGCGCCGGCGAGACCACGGTGATGCGGATGGCCACGGCCTATTCGATGATCGCCAATGGCGGCGTCCGCGTGAAGCCGACCTTGATCGACCGGATCCAGGACCGCTACGGCCACACCATCTTCAAGCACGATCAGCGCGAATGCCGCGGCTGCGACGCGCCGGAGGGCTGGAAGAGCCAGCCGGAGCCGCAGCTCGTCGACCGCCGCGAACGGGTGCTCGACGCGATGTCCGCCTACCAGATCACCTCGCTGATGGAGGGCGTGATTCAGGCCGGTACCGGCACCGCGCTGAAAGACGTCGGCAAGCCGCTCGCCGGCAAGACCGGCACCTCGAACGAGGCCAAGGATCTCTGGTTCGTCGGCTTCTCGCCGGACCTCGTGGTCGGTCTCTATGTCGGCTACGACAAGCCGCGTTCGCTCGGCCGCAACGCGCAGGCCGGCCACACCGCAGCGCCGATCGCGCGCGACTTCCTGAAGCTCGCGCTGGCCGACAAGCCCGCCACCCCGTTCAAGCAGCCGGTCGGCATCCGGCTGGTCCTGGTCGATGCCAAGACCGGCCAGCGCGCCGCGCCTGGACAGAACAGGGGCGTGGTGCTCGAAGCCTTCAAGCCGGGCCAGGCGCCGCCGTTCAATGATCCCGGGATGGTCGCCGGCACCGATGTGATCGACGGCACCCAGCAGGGCATTTCGCCGGACGCCGATCGGGCCGTGATGCGGTCAGGGACGGGCGGGCTGTACTGAGGCTTGGTGGGCAAGACCTTCTGGCCGCGATTTTCACGCCCATTCCCCGCCAACAATGCTTGCCAAGCCCACAACCAAGCGGGTAGAAGGTCGCACTCGCGCGGGCGCTGATTTGGCAGGCGAACCCGCTGCACCGAGATGTCCAGTCATCCAGCTAAGCTGTTGATACCACGGACTATTCTTGGGGAATGGTGTAACGGTAGCACAACAGACTCTGACTCTGTTTGTCTTGGTTCGAATCCAGGTTCCCCAGCCAATCTGCCTCGGTGGCGCGGTCATCCTCTGAAATGTCGACGAGATTGCCGGGCGCGGCCTGCGTCTGATGCAGGACGCGGTGTGTGCCATCATGGCATGAGGGTGGATCAGTCGCGCGTAATCCACCATGGTTTCGCACGTGTGGTCCGGCCCGTTGCGACAGAGGTTTAAGGTGATGGACGAAATTCTTTATGCCCGGGAAGCGTCGATCGGCGTCGACGAGTTCATCGAGGTGCTGCGGCAGTCGGGCCTCGGCGAGCGGCGACCGCTGGCGGATACCGACCGGATGGAGCGCATGATCGCCAATGCGAATCTGATCGTGACGGCGCGGAAGGCGGGCAAGTTGGTCGGCGTGTCGCGTGCGCTGACCGATTTCGCCTATTGCTGCTATTTGTCGGACCTTGCAGTCGATCGCGGGTACCAGGGACATGGCATCGGCAAGCGCCTGATCGCGGAAACGCGGCGCTTCGCCGGACCTGAATCGATGTGCCTGCTGTTGTCGGCGCCTGACTCGATCGGGTTCTACAAGACCATCGGCATGCCGCAGCCGGACAACGCGTTCCTCTACAAGCGGGAGCGATAACTGCGCGGAGCTACTTGATCTTGTCGTAGACCGTCGCGAAGTCGGCGAGCGGCATCGGGATAGAGATGGTTTCCTTGCCGAGATTCTGGAACGACACCTTGAGCTGCTTGCCCGATTTCAGCTGGGTCAGAACATCGGCGGCGATCGGCGTGTTGATATAGCAGCCGCGTGCCTCGCAGGTCTGGATCGGCACGTCGAAGGCCTTGCCGTCGTCGACCTGCAGCTTGGCGCCGACAGGCAGGTTCAGTCCGAGCGGAAGCTGGATCAGCGCAACCGGCGTGCGGGTGTCGCCGGGAACGCGGATGTTGACCAGCACGATGAGCTGCCCGGTCTTGGTGAGCACCGCGGTCTGTTCCATCGCGCATTCGAGCGGGGCGTCGCGGCTCGCGCTGGTACAGCGCGCGACCCAGCCGGAATTGTTGGGCGCTGCTGCGTCACCCTGAGGCGCGGCGGGAGCAGCTGCCGGAGCGGGCGCGTTCTTGCTCTTGGCCGTCTGGGCGTGGCCAGCGTGGGCCATGCCGAACAAGGTCAACAGGACGAAGAGCGACTTTGCGACAATCTTCACGATACCGGCTCCGAAATAGACATCTTTCGGATGTGCCGGGATGCCGGCAAAGTCAAGTCACTCGGCGGCCTCCTTGACCGATCCATGCTCGCCGTCGTCAGCGTCGTGGTCGGCGGGCGGCGAGCGGCCCCAGTTGGCAAACGCGTTGGAGAGCTTGTCGAGATAGAGATAGACGACCGGCGTCGTGAACAGCGTCAGCGCCTGGCTGACGATCAGGCCGCCGACCATGGCGTAACCGAGCGGCTGGCGGATTTCCGAGCCGGTGCCGGTCCCGAGCATCAGCGGCACGCCGCCGAGCAACGCGGCCATCGTCGTCATCATGATCGGGCGGAAGCGGAGCAGGGCGGCCTGGCGGATCGCCGCCACCGGCTCCATGTGCTGGTCGCGCTCGGCCGCGATCGCGAAGTCGACCATCATGATGCCGTTCTTCTTCACGATGCCGATCAACAGGATGATGCCGATCAGCGCGATCAGCGAGAAGTCGAAGCCGGCCGCCATCAGGATCGCGAGCGCGCCGACGCCGGCCGACGGCAGCGTCGACAGAATCGTGATCGGGTGGATGTAGCTCTCATAGAGAATGCCGAGGATCAGGTAGACGACCACGAGCGCCGCGAGGATCAACAGCGGCACGGTCGACAGCGATTGCTGGAACGCCTGCGCCGTGCCCTGGAAGCTCGAGCTCAGTGTCGGCGGCGCGCCGAGGTCGACCATCGCCTTCTGGACCGCTTCGGTCGCCTGGCCGAGCGCAACACCCTGCGCCAGGTTGAACGAGATGGTGATCGCCGGGAACTGGCCCTGGTGGCTGATCGAGAGCGGCCGGACCGGCACGCTGGTCCAGGTCGCGAATGTCGAGATCGGCACCTGTTCGCCGGTCAGCGGTGACTTGATGTAGATCTTGTTCAGCGTGTCGATCGCGCCCTGCAGCTCCGGCAGCACCTCGAGGATCACGTGGTAGCTGTTGAGCTGGGTGAAGTACTGCGTCACCTGGCGCTGGCCGAACGCATCATAGAGCGTGTCGTCGATCAGCTGCGGCTGGATGCCATAGCGCGAGGCGGTGTCGCGGTTGATCTTCAATTCGAGCGTGGTGCCGTTGGTCTGCTGGTCGGTGGCGACGTCGCGCAGCTGCGGCAGCGTCTGCATCTTGCCGAGAATCTTCGGCGCCCATTCGTTCAATTCGGCGAGGTTGGCGTCCTGCAGCGTGAATTCGAACTGGGTGCGGGTCGGGCGGCCGCCGAGGCGGACGTCCTGCGCCGCCTGCATGAACAGCCGGGCACCCTCGACCTTCTCCAGCTTCGGCCGCAGCCGGGCGATGACCTGCTGTGCGTTGGCGTCGCGATCCTTCAGCGCCTTCAGCGTGATGTACATCGCGCCGTTATTGCCGGCGCGGCCACTGCCGCCGATCGCCATCGCCACCGTCGCCACTGCGGGATCCTGCATGACGATCTTGCCGAGCTCCTCCTGCTTGCGCTTCATGTCGGCGAAGGAGATGTCCTGGTTGGCCTCCGAGGTCGCGGTGATCAGGCCGACATCCTGCTGCGGGAAGAAGCCCTTCGGGATGATGACGAACAGGTAGACCGACAGCGCCAGCGTCCCGAAGAAGATCATCAACGTTGTGAACTTCCAGCGCAAGGCGAGGTCGAGCACGCTCTGATAGCCGCGCAGCATGGCGTCGAAGCCGCGCTCGCTGAGCTGGTAGAACCGGCCGTGCTTCTCGTCGTTGTGGGCGCGCAGGAAGCGCGAGGCCATCATCGGGGTCAGCGTCAGCGACACGAACATCGAGACGAAGATGGTCATCGCCAGCACGACCGCGAATTCGCGGAACAGGCGGCCGATGATGCCGCCCATCAGGAGCAGCGGGATCAGCACCGCGACCAGCGAGATGCTGATCGAAACGATGGTGAAGCCGATTTCCTGCGAGCCCTTGAAGGCGGCAGCCATCGGCTTCTCGCCCTCTTCGATGTAGCGGCTGATGTTCTCCAGCATCACGATGGCGTCGTCGACCACGAAGCCGACCGCGATCGTCAGCGCCATCAGCGACAGATTGTCGAGCGTGTAGCCGAACACCCACATCAGCGCGCAGGCGCCGAGCAGCGCCAATGGCACCGTGACCGTCGGGATCACGGTCGCCCAGAAACTGCGCAGGAAGACGAAGATCACCATCACGACCAGGAAGATGGTCAACAGCAGGGTGAACTGGACGTCCTCGACCGCCGCGCGGATCGTGGTGGTGCGGTCGCTGATGACGTCGATCTTGATCGCGGGCGGGATCGCGGCGACCAGCCGGGGCAGCGTCGCCTTGATCTTGTCGACGGTGTCGATGACGTTGGCGCCGGGCTGCTTGAAGATGACGAGGAACACGCCGCGCTTGCCGTTGGCCCAGGCGGCCTGCTTGGCGTCCTCGGGCCCGGTGACGGCCTGGCCGATGTCACGGATCCGCAGCGGCCCGCCATTGCGGTAGGCGATGATGACGTCGTTCCACGGGCTCGCCGTGAGCAACTGGTCGTTGGCGTAGATGGTATAGGCGCGGGTGGCGCCGTCGATATTGCCCTTCGGACTGTCGACGGTGGCGATGTTGATCGCGGCGCGGACGTCCTCCAGCGACAGGCCCTTGGCGACAAGCTTGGCAGGGTCGATCTGGACGCGAACCGACGGCTTCTGCTGGCCGCCGATGATGACCTGCGCAACGCCCGAGATCTGGCTGATCTGCTGCGCCAGCTGGGCGTCGACGGCGTCGCTGACCGTCGTCAGCGGCAGCGTGTCCGATGTCGCCGACAGCAGCATGATCGGCGAGTCGGCCGGGTTGACCTTGCGATAGGTCGGCGGCGAGGGAAGGGTTTTCGGCAATTGGCCGCTGGCCGCGTTGATGGCGGCCTGCACGTCATTGGCGGCGCCGTCGATGCTGCGGTTGAGGTCGAACTGAATGGTGACCGCCGCCGTGCCGAGATAGCTCGTCGAGGTCATCTGCGCGATGCCCGGGATCTGCGCGAATTGGCGCTCCAGCGGCTGGGCGACCGAGGTCGCCATCGTTTCCGGGCTGGCGCCGGGCAGGGTCGCGGTGATCTGGATGGTGGGGAAGTCGACCTGCGGCAGCGGCGCGACCGGCAGCAGCGGATAGGCGACGAGGCCGACGAACAGGATGCCCGCCATCAACAGCGAGGTGCCGATGGGGAAGCGAATGAATGGTGCGGAAATTCCGGCGCTCATTCCTGCGTAACCTTCGACTGGGACGGATCCGAGCTCGCCACCGCCGTTGTCACCAGGGTTCCCGGCGAGACCTTGTACTGGCCCGCGGTGATCACCTGCTGTCCGGGCGACAGGCCCTCGTCGATCACCGACTTGCCGTCGATCGACTGGCTGACCTTGATCTTGCGAAGCTCGGCCTTGTTCTCCTGATTGACTGAATACGCGTAGAGGCCTTCGGTGCCATGCTGCACCGCGTCATCCGGGACGACGGTGGCATCCTTCAAGGTTCTGACCAGAAGCCGGGTCGAGACCGACTGGCCCGGCCACAGCGCGTGGTCCTTGTTATCAAACACCGCCTTCAGCCGGACAGTCCCGCTCGTGGTGTCGACCTGATTGTTGATCAGCGCCAGGGTTCCGGTGGATAGCACCCGCTTGCCGTCGGTGGTCAGGGCAATGGTCTTGGGCGGCGCCACGGCCAGCGCCGCCTTGATATCCGGCAGCTGGTCTTCCGGAGCGGTGAAGATCACCGTGATCGGCTCGATCTGGGTGATCGTGACAATGCCGGTCTGGGCCGAGGCATTGACGATGTTGCCGATATCGACCAGTCGCAGGCCGACAATGCCGTCGATCGGGGACTTGACGGTGGTGTAGTCCACCTGGGTCTGGGCGTTGAAGATGGCGGCCTCGTCAGCGGAGATCTGGGCGGTCAGCTGGGCCACCGTGGAGCGCTGGGTGTCGAGCTGCTGGCGCGTCGCGAACTCGCCGAGCTTGGTGTAGCGCTGCAGGTCGAGATTGGCGTTGGCGAGATTGGCTTCGTCCTGGGCCTTCTTGGCCTTGGCCTGGTCGAGCGTCGCCTGATAGGGCCGCGGATCGATCTCGACCAGCGTGTCGCCGGCCTTGACGAACTGGCCTTCCTTGAAGGCGATCCTGGTGATCTGGCCGTCGACCCGGGTGCGGACCTGGACGGTGTTGAATGCCTGCACGGTGCCGAGGCCGGTGAGATAGACCGGGAAGTCGGCCTTCTCGACCGGCGAAATCTTGACCGGAACGGCCGGGCGTTGGGCGGAGCGCTTCTGCGCGGCTTCGGCGGCCTGCTGGTTGCTCGTGTGTTTCTGCCAGCCGAAATAACCGGCGGCGCCGACCGCAGCGATCACTAAAACCCAACCGATGGTGCGTGACTTCGACATGCGGACTCTTGGGTTCGACGTAACAATAAAGGGTGATCGAAACGGTTCACAGAGCTTGCGGATATAATATGCGTGCACTTAATGTGTAAACACACCAAGGCTTGAGAATCCTAAACATTTGGAAAGGTTTAGGTCAGAAACGAGCAGAAACATTTCGTCTGGGAAACGCACCGAGGACCCCTATGTCGCTCGATCTCAAACGCCAGTTTATTGCACAGCTCGTCGAGAGTTCCCGGCTGCTGCGCAATTATATCGATCATCGCGCCAAGGCGCGAGGCACCACGCGCGCCCAATGGATCGTGCTCTTCCGCCTGCGCGAGCAGGAGGGGCTGTCCCAGGTCGATCTCGCCGACGTCCTCGAATTGCAGCCGATCTCGCTGGTGCGGCTGCTCGACCGCCTCGTCGAGCATGGCCTGCTCGAACGGCGTCCCGATCCCAGGGATCGCCGTGCCAATCGCCTGTTCCTGACCCGGAGCGGGCGCCGTCTCGTCGACGATCTCGACAGTTTGCGCGACGCGATCGCCGGCGACGTGTTGCGCGACGTCTCGGACAAGCATGTCGAAAGCGGCCTCGCCACGCTGCGCGAGGTCAAGGATCGCATCAAGGCGCTCGGCGAGGAGGCGGAGCGCATCGCCGCGAAATAGCGCATCTCATCGCGCGCAGATCCTGCTCTCCATCGGTTCATCTGTTGCAGCTTGCGCGAGCCGGTTGAAACACGGCGGGATGTCGTTCATATCGCGCAGCGACGATGCGAGAGGATGAGGGCCGCGATGGATGAGTTGAACGGGCGCATGATGGCATGCCAGATCCTGGTCACCGGATTGATCGCGCGCGTCGCCAACGAGCAGCGGGACCCGCTGCGTTTTCTCACCGACTTCCGCGACGAGATCAAAGCGGTCGTCAACGGCGTCAATATCGCCGGCCTCGAAAATAGCGACCGCGTCCGGCAGGTCGCGCAGCGGACGATCGACGAGCTGTTTTCGCTGATGAAGCCACCAAGCGCCGAGTGAGCGGGTGGACGCATGGACAGCGCCGCAAGCGGCCGCCAATGACGGGCAGCACCGATTTAGAACGATTATTAGAACGCTTAAAAACTACAGTTTAGAACGATTTCAAACCGTAGATTAGAATCGCTTTGAATTGGGGCGATTCAAGCCAACTGTTGCGCTCGTCGCATTGATAAAAAAAGTCACGCTCGATAACCGAAAGAGACAGTTCGTCGCAGCTTCATTTCGCGAGCGGGCTGACTTTTCTGGGGCGAGCAAGACATGAGCAATATGAAGGCGCCGAGATCGCTGCGCTTTGATGCAGCGATCGGTACGGCTGATGACACCAATTATTCCGCCACGAAGGTCTCCGCAGTCGCGAGCCTGATCGCGGTGGCGTCGTTTTCGGGAGCCGAAGCGCAGCAATCCAACCTGCCGCCGGTGAATGTCGATGCCCCGGTCGCTCGCCCGCGGCCCGTGACGTCAAAGCCCACGTCGGACCAGGTCCGCGCCCGCAACGCGCTGCGCCGCGCCGCGCGCCGCAACAACCAGCAGGCCCAGCAGGCGCCGGTGCCGTTTCCCAACGCCGGCGGTCTTCCCGCCGACCGCGATCCCTATGCGGATCCGGCCGCGCCGTACAAGGGTGACCGTCTGCAGTCGTCCGGGAAATATCCCGAGCCGATCCTGAACACGCCGAAATCGGTCACGGTGCTGACCAAGGACGTGCTCGAAGACAAGAACGCCACATCGCTGAAGTCGGCGATCCTGTCGACCGCCGGCGTCACGCTCGGCACGGGCGAGGGCGGCAATGCCTTCGGCGACCGCTTCTTCATCCGCGGCTTCGACGCACGCAACGACATCTTCATCGACGGCGTGCGCGACTCCGGCGTCAGCGTCCGCGAGAACTTCTTCACCGAGCAGGTTGAGATCCTGCGCGGCCCGGGCTCGTCCTTTGCAGGCCGCGGCACCACCGGCGGCGCGATCAACATCGTCACCAAGCAGGCGACGACGCAGAACAACTTCTACAACATGGACACCACGTTCGGCACCGATCGCACCAAGCGCGTGACGCTCGACGTCAACCAGGTGATCAGCCCGACGCTGGCGATCCGCGCCGGCGGCCTGTTCCAGGATGCCGGCGTCGCCGGCCGCAGCTATGTCACCGACGACCGCAACGGCGCGTTCGTCGCCGGCACGTGGAAGCCGGTCGACGCGGTGAAGATCACCGGCAACTACATCCATACCGAGCTCACCGGCATCCCGGATTTCGGCGTGCCGTACTACCGGCCGAGCACCGCGAGCACGGCCGGCGGTCCGTTCCCGGATTTCGGCGTCAACCGCAACAACTTCTACGGCTTCGTCAACCGCGACTTCTTCAGGACCGGGCAGGACATCGGCACCATCAATGCCGAGGTGCAGATCACGCCGAACCTCGTGGTCAGCAACAAGATCCGGGAATCGCGTTCGACCCAGAACTACATCGGCACGCTGCCGGAAGCCCCGACGCTGGCCGCCGGCGCTCCGTTCACGGCGTATACGCTGAGCGCCAATCCGCAAAGCCGCTACCAGGTCACCGACGTGTTCGCCAACCAGACCGAGGCGACCTACAAGTCGGTCGACGGCCTCGGCTTCAAGCACACGACGACGGCCGGCGTCGAATACGACAACGAGCGGTCCTCGATCGATAGATATCTCGGCCTGAGCTCGGAGATAACGACCGGCACGTCGGCTTTCACGGGCAGCGGATCGCTCTCCGGCGTCAGCGTGTTCAATCCGCAATACACCAACATTCCGTTCCCGATTCCGTCCGGGCTGTCCGGGATGCCGACCAAGATCGGGATCGACACTACCAGCGGCTACATCATGGATACCGCGAACTATAATGACTTCGTGATCCTCAATGGCGGCATCCGCTATGACGACTACAAGATCAACACGTCCGGATATCTGACGTCGGGCAACCGGACCACATTCGGCAGTCAGTCGGCCGACTTCGGGATGCCGAACTTCAATCTCGGCGTCACATTGAAGCCGTTGCCGAACGGCAGCGTCTATGCGGCCTATGCGACCTCGTCCAACCCCGTCGGCGCCGAATTCGACGGCACCAGCACTGCGTATGGCGGCCTGTCTCCCGTGCTGAACGGCGGCAATACCCAGATCTTCGGGCCGGAAAAGAACAAGGCGATCGAAGTCGGCACCAAGTGGGAATTGTTCGATCGTCATCTGCTGGTGACGGCGGCGCTGTTCCAGACCGAGAAGGAAAATGCGCGCGAATCGCAGAACGTGAACAACGCAACCGCGGCCGCAGCGCTCGGCTGCTCCTATCCGACCGGGACGACCGGCAACATCTCCTGCATCACCGCGGGCGCGGCTTACCGCATCCGCGGCATCGATCTCGGCGTCGGCGGCAAGATCACCGACAAATGGAGCGTGTTCGGCGGCCTCGTGCTGATGCAGTCGGCAGTGACGAGGTCGCTCGCGCCGCCGGCCAACACCATCCTGTATTCCAGCAATGTCGGACTGCCGCTCGCCAACGTCGCGCACCAGTCGTTCAGCATGCTGACCAAGTACCAGCTCACGGACATGTGGGAGCTTGGCGGGCAGGCGGTGTACCGCTCGAAGGTCTATGGCGGCACGCTGCTCGCGGCCAACCAGGGCACCTCGATCCCGAGCTACTGGCGCTTCGACGCCTTTGCCGAAGCAAAGATCGACAAGCACTGGACGATGAAGCTGTTCGTCAACAACATCTTCGACAAGCGCTACTACGACGCGCTGTACCAGAGCGCAGCGCCATTCGTGCTCGAAGCGCCAGGACGCGCCGCGTATCTGGTTGTTTCTGCGCGTTACTGACAGAGGCTTCGCGGCGACAGATGCTGGTCTGTGTTCCCAACGTATTGAGCAAGGCTGATGTGGCGGACTTCCGCCGCATCATGGCGCAAGCCGAATGGGAGGACGGCCGCTCGACCGCCGGCGCCGCGTCCGCGATGGTCAAGCGCAACGAGCAGCTGCCGCCCGACAGCGAGGTCGCGCGGCAGCTCGGCAACCGCATCCTGTCGGCGCTGTCGGAGAGCCCACGCTTCATTTCGGCGGCGATCCCCCTTAGAATCTTTCCACCCTTGTTCAACCGCTATGCCGCCAGCGACGGGCACCATTTCGGCCTGCACGTCGACAATGCGGTGCGCGGCGACAGACTGACCGGCATGAGGATCCGCACCGACCTCTCGGTCACGCTGTTTTTATCGGAGCCGGAGGACTACGACGGCGGCGAGCTCGTCATCGAAGACCTCTACGGATCCCATGAAATCAAGCTGCCGGCAGGAGATCTCGTAGTTTATCCTGCTTCCAGTTTGCATCTGGTCACGCCGGTTACGCGGGGGACGCGGGTAGCGTCTTTTTTCTGGCTGCAGAGCATGGTACGGGATGAACACGCGCGCAGCCTGATCTTTGATCTCGATACAGCGATCCAGGCTCTGGTGGAGCGGCTGGGGCGCGATGACCCCGAAACGGTCAAATTGACCGGGATTTATCACAACCTGATCCGTCACTGGGCTGAAGTGTAACTGATGATGACATTCAAGTTCCCCGCTGCATCCGCCATGATCGCCTCGCTGGCGATGCTGATGCTGGCCGCGCCGTCTTCGGCGCAGCAGCAAACGGCGCCTGCAGCGCAGCCCGCGCCCGTGACCCGGCCTCAGCCCGCACCCGCGGCCCAGCCGGCGGCAGCAGCCCAGCCAGCGGCGGCTGCCCAAGCCGCGCCGGTGGCCGCCCAGCCGGCACAAGCGGCGCCGCAGGCGCAGGCCGCGCCGGCCCCTGCCGCGGCAGCTCCGGCTCCGACGGCTAACGAGGCGTCCCTGGCCGCGCCCGCGAGCGGCGACGGCAAGTCGCTGAAGTCGACCTCGACCGGCCTGCACGAATTGTCGCCGTGGAATATGTTCTTGAACGCCGACATCATCGTGAAGGCGGTGATGCTCGGTCTCGCTTTCGCGTCGCTCGTGACCTGGACCGTGTTCATCGCCAAGATGGTCGAGCTGACCGTGGCGCAGCGCAAGCTGCGTGGCGCGCTGGCCAAGATCGCTGAATCGCGGTCGCTGGCCGAAGCGCAGTTCGCGCTCGGCGCCAAGGGCAGCGTGCTTTCGTCGTTCATCGCGGCTGCGATGCGCGAGGGGCGTCTGTCGGCGGGTATCTCGAGCGACAGTGGCATCAAGGAGCGCGCCGCGTCGAGCTTCGCCGAGATCGTGCGCGCCGAAGCCCGCAAGATCCGCATCGGCATGGGCCTGCTCGCGACCATCGGCGCGACGTCGCCTTTCGTCGGTCTGTTCGGCACGGTCTGGGGCATCATGAACAGCTTCATCGGCATTTCGAAGTCGCAGACGACCAACCTTGCCGTGGTGGCGCCGGGCATCGCGGAAGCGCTGCTCGCGACCGCGATCGGCCTCGTCGCGGCGATCCCGGCCGTGATCATCTACAACCACTTCTCGCGCGTCACGAAGGTCTATCTCGAGCTCGTCAACCGCGCCTCGGGCGCTGCGGGACGGCTGTTGTCGCGCGACCTCGACCGCACCCATGGCGACGTTCCGCGCAGCGCGCATGGGCGCGCGGCGGCGGCGGCGGAGTAGGCGATGGCGGTCTCGATCTCCGAGAACGATGGCGACGACGATTTCGCGGAATCCCACGAGATCAACGTCACGCCGTTCATCGACGTCATGCTGGTGCTGCTGATCATCTTCATGGTAGCGGCACCGCTCTCGACCGTCGATCTTCCGATCGATCTGCCGACCTCCAGCGCGACGCCGCAGAAGAAGCCGGACAAGCCGACCTATCTCAGCATCAAGCCGGATCTCACGCTGGCGATCGGGGAGAACGCGGTGAAGCGCGTCGACCTGGTCAATTCGCTGGATGCCATACCCGACATGAGCCGGGACAAATACGTGTTCCTGCGGGCCGATCGGATGGTACCCTATGGCGAGCTGATGGGCGTGATGGAGCTGCTTCGCGCCGGCGGCTACACGCACGTGAAGCTGGTTACGCTCGAGGGCGTTCCGGGAGCGCCTGCGGCCGCGCAGGCCGATCCGGCCAAACCCTGACGGCGAACGCGATGTCCACCAACCCCGATCTTGACCTGCGGACCTCGAAGCGGCTCTGGGTGATCGCTGCCGTGACGGCGGTCGGGCTTCATCTGGGCGGTGCCGCCCTGGCGCTGACCAATTTGCGCGGCGACGATGGCGACGAGGGGCTCGGCGCTGCCGGCGCGGAGTACGCCGTCGAGCTGGCTTCCGCGGATGCGACCGAAGAGGCCTTACCGCCCGGACCGCTGGCTGACGAGCAGCAGGCTGTGCAGGAAATGGCGCAGCAGAAGGCCGAGGTGAAGGACACCGACCTGCCTCAGGAAAAGCCGGTGGAGTCCGACGACCCCGATCGCATCGTGACGGAAGACACCGCCAAGAAGCAGAAGGAGGAGGAGGCCAAGGTCGCCAAGGTCGAGACCAACGCGCAGGAAGCGCAGCAGGCCTCGGAGGCGGCCGCGCCGACCAAGCTGGAGGACGCGCGTCAGTCGGAAACCACCAAGGCACCCAACCCAGGCATCGGCAAGGACAAGCTGCTGCTGACCGCCAAGTGGGGCAAGAAGATCAGCGCTTATCTCGACCTGCACAAGAAATTCCCGGAGAAGGGTAAGGCCAAGGAGGCCAAGGTGAAGGTCGCCCTGGTGCTGAATCGTCTGGGCAAGGTGCTGTCGGTTGCCGTGCTGGAATCGTCCGGAGATGCCGCCTTTGACGACGCGGCGATCTCGATGGTCCACCGGTCCGATCCGGTCCCGGCGCCGCCGGCCGACCTGACCGACGATCAGTTCTCCTTCAGCCTCGACGTCAACTACAACAAGCCGAAGAAGTAGCCGTTGTCCTTCCGGGGCGCGACGAAGCCGCGAGCCCCGGAATGACGCTGTCTCAGCTCTTCTTCACCAGCGGGCAAACGCTCTTCTCGAGCGGCAGCCAGGCTTCGTCCGCCGGGATGGTGGCGACCAGCTTGTAATAGTCCCACGGATATTTCGAGTCCGACGGCTTCTTCACCTCGAACAGATAGGCCGGGTGGATCTTGCGGCCGTCGACGCGGATCGAGCCTTTGCCGAACAGGGGATCGTCGGTCGGCAGCTCCTTCATCTTGGCGACCACGGCGCGACCGTCATGCGGATTGCCGCCGAGCGCTTCCAGCGCCTTGAAATAGTGGATCAGCGACGAATAGACGCCGGCCTGCACCATGGTCGGCGGGTTCTTCTTGAAGCGCTCCATGAAGCGCTTGGAGAAGGCGCGGGTCTGGTCGTTCATGTCCCAGTAGAACGTCTCGGTGAAGTTCAGCCCCTGCGCGACGTTGAGGCCGAGCGCGTTGATGTCGGTGATGAACAGCAGCATGCCGGCAAGCCGCTGGCCGCCCGAGACGATGCCGAATTCCGCGGCCTGCTTGATCGCGTTGGTGGTGTCGCCGCCGGCATTGGCGAGCCCGACGATCTTGGCCTTCGAGCTCTGCGCCTGCAGCAGGAACGACGAGAAGTCGGCATTGTTGAGCGGATGCTTGACGCTGCCGAGCACCTTGCCGCCATTCGCGGTGACCACCGCCGAGGTGTCGCGCTCGAGCGCCTGGCCGAACGCATAGTCCGCGGTGAGGAAGAACCAGGTGTCGCCGCCGGATTTCGCCAGCGCCTTGCCGGTGCCGTTGGCGAGCATGTAGGTGTCGTAGACCCAGTGCACCGTGTTCGGCGAGCACTGCGCGCCCGTCAGATCGGACGAGGCGGAGCCCGAGTTCAGGTTGACGACGTTCTTTTCCTTCGAGAGGTTGGCGATCGCGAGCCCGACATTGGAGGCCGCGAGATCGACGAACACGTCGACCTTCTCGACATCGATCCACTGCTTGCCGATGTTGACCGCGACATCGGGCTTGTTCTGGTGGTCCGCCGAGATCAGATCGATCTTCCAGCCCTTCGCCAGCAGCCCGGAATCCTCGATCGCCATCTGCGCCGCCACCGTCGAGCCGGGACCGCCGATATCCTGATAGAGGCCGGACTGATCGCCGAGCGCGCCGACCTTGGCGACCTTGTCCATCGTCTGCGCCGACGCACCGCCGCAGAACGCAAGACTCGTGGTCATGACCAAGGCCGTCGTGACCGAGGCTGCAATGGAACGCTTCATCTTCCCTCCAGTATGATTTTGTTTTTTTGAGTTCCGCATTATGCCCGGCATCGGGTGCATCGCCTAGAGCGCCGACGCGATCGCTCGCGCGCGATATTCCACGCCACGGCGATTGCGCAGCCGGTGACGCGCGACGGGATGCCGCGGTGTGCGGAGGTCGATCATCCAACGCGGATAGGGTGAAGCGTGGACGGCGCTATTTCCAGTAGTACCGGATCGCGACGTAGACCACGACGAGGCAGGCGAAGATCAGGGCCACCGGCATTGGACGCTTGGCGTTCGGGTCGGAGGCGCTCGCCTTCTTGGCGGGCAGGCGGCGGAACGCCGTGACATTGCCGCTGTCAGCCACCGGCTCACGCGCGCGCGCCGGAACCTCCGGCGCTTTGCCGGCGCCGCCCATCTCGACATAGTAGGTGCGATACATTTGCTGGATAGTCGCCTCGCCGGCGTCGGCCTCGCTCATCTGTCCCAGCAGCTTGTTGTAAATGGCCAGGAAATTCTGCGCCTCGGGCGGCAAGGCGGAGGCGCCGTTCAGTTTGGCCATCATCCTCCAGGTCGCAAAGTCGGCCCGCGCGCGGGTGTCGGCGCGTCGTGCAATCAGCATATCGGCAGCTTTGATCACCATGGCCTCGAAGCGTTCCCGTCCTCAACGCACGACCCGGAAGAATGGCTACCGGTTTTCCGGTCGGATCATACGCAGATCAAGGCTATGTGTTTCCGGTAATGAGGAGAAGGGCGTTGATTACATAGCCGGTCAGAGTTCGCAGTATCGTTGAAATAACATCAAGATTTAGGCCGACTTGCTGGCCGATCACCGGCAGCAGGATCAACAGCCCGATCAGGATCAGCATGCCGTAGGGCTCCAGCCGGGCGAGCGGGATCGCCAGCGGCCTTGGCAGCAGCCCGACCGCGACCCGGCCGCCGTCCAGCGGCGGGATCGGCATCATGTTGAAGATCGCGAGCACGATGTTGATCAGGAAGGCGTTTTTCAGGTTGTCCGCGGTCCATTTTGCGGCATCGGCCGGCACCAATGGCAGCGCGTGGAATGCCAGCGCCGCGGCGATCGCCAGGATGATGTTGGTGGCCGGACCGGCCAGCGCCACCCACACCATGTCGAGCTTGGGATGATTGAGCTTGCGGAAGTTCACCGGCACCGGCTTGGCATAGCCGAACAGGAACGGCGAATGCGCGAACAGCAGCACCGCAGGCAGGATCAGCGTGCCGAACGGATCGATATGCTTCAGCGGGTTGAAGCTGACGCGGCCGAGCTGCCAGGCGGTGTCGTCGCCGAGCCGGTGCGCGACGAAGCCGTGCGCGGCTTCGTGAAACGTGATCGCAATGACCACCGGCAATACCCAGACGGAGATGTCATAGAGGGAAATGTTCAATGGCGTGCCGCCTCGGGTTCGCTGGGACCGGACCTCAGGCTAGCACGGATTCGCTGAAGGCCTTGCTGGCGAGCGTTGCCGCAGTCAGCGCATGTCGGGAGCGACCGCGTGCGCCAGGGGCGGCTGGGTGGTCGCGATCCAGATGCCAACGAAAACGGTGACGATGCCGGCCACCAGATTCCAGCTCAGCGGCTCGCCGAGCAGCGCTGCGCCGACCAGCGATGCCGCGATCGGATTGACGGTGACGGATATCGCGACCCGGGTCGGGGTCGTCCGCTCCAGCGCGAGGGCCCAGAGATAGAAGGTGAGCGCGGCGCCGAAGGCGCCGAGATAGATCGCGCCGAACCATTGCGGCGCGCCGAAATCGGCAACCGGCGCAAAGCCGCCGCGCAGCAGTGACGCTGTTATGAGCACAACAGCCCCGGCCGCCATCGCGAGCGTGGTGAAGGGGAGCGGGCCGGAGCGGCGGATATAGGGTTTTGACCAGATGCTGTAGAGCGCCATGCACAGCGCGGCCGCGACCATCAAGAGGTCGCCGCGCCAGGCGCCAGGTGGCGCCGTGGCGAGGCCGGAGAGCAGCGCCATCGAGACGCCAAGGATGGTGATCAGCACGCCGACGGTTTTGCGCGCGGTGAGCGCTTCGGCGCCAAGCGCCGCGCCGACCAGCATGGTCAGCAGCGGCAGTGTCGACAGCGCGAGCGCGCCGCGCGCGGCGGTGGTGAAGATCAGCGAGGCGTTGAACAGGACCGGAAACGCCGCAAAGAACAGCAGGCCGAGGCCGGCAACGCCGGGCCAGTCGTGCCACGGCGGACAGCTCCGGCGTTGCAGCAGTGCCAGCGGCAGCAGCAGCAAGACGCCGATGCCGAAGCGGAACGCGCCGATCGCCAGCGGATCGATGGTGCCGACCAGAAACCGCGTCGCCCCGATCGAAGTGCCGCCCAGCGCGCTCGATGCCACCGCCGCCAACACGCCCCAGATCTCGCCCATTCCGTTCGCCCCTTGGTTTCGCTTGCGCAATCTAGGGGCCGGGGCATAATCAGGAAATGGAATAGATTTGATCGATTAAATCACAGATCGTTATGAGCGCGCCCATCCTGGACCCGGATCTTCTGCAGGCCTTTGTCGCGGTGGCGGAGCATCGCTCCTTCACCCGCGCGGCCTCGGCGCTGAGCCGGACCCAATCCGCCGTCAGCATGCAGGTGAAGCGGCTGGAAGAGCGGCTGCAGGCCGAACTGTTTCACCGCAGCACGTCAAGCGTCGATCTGAGTGCGGCAGGCGAGGGGTTGCTCGGCTATGCCCGCCGCATTTTGAGCCTCAATGCAGAGGCGGTCGGCCGGGTGCGCGCGCACGGCACGGATGGGCGGGTTCGCCTCGGCGTGATGGACGACTATGGGACGATGATCGTCCCACCGCTGCTCAAGGACTTCATCGCCAGCTATCCGCTGATCCATGTCGAGATGGAGACGGGGCTGACGTCGACAATGACCGATCGGCTCGGCGAAGCCTATGACCTCGTGATCGCGATGCACCCCGAGGGACGCGGCGAGGGCGAGTTGCTGCGTACCGAGCAAGCGGTGTGGGCTGCGAGCGCCGCGCATCGCGTCGAGGAGCTCGATCCGCTGCCGGTCGCGCTCTATCCGCAGGGCTGCCTGTTCCGGAGCTGGGCGATGCAGGCGCTGGACCAGGCGAACCGGCCGTGGCGGCTCGCCTTTGTCAGCCACAGCCTGTCCGCGGTCGAGGCGATCGCGGCGCAGGGCCTCGCCGTGACCGTGGTCAAGTCGGGGACTTTTCCGCCGACGCTGCGTCGGCTGACCGCGCGCGACGGCATGCCACGGCTGCCGCGGGCCGAGATACGGCTGCATCGCGCGCAAAACCTGTCGCACGCGGCGTCACTCCTGGCCGATCATCTCGTCGCGGCGCTGCGGCAGCCGGCGAGGCGAGCGGCGATTTAATAGGTCGCGCGTCCGCCGGAGATGTCGAACACCGCGCCGGTGGAGAAGGCGCAGTCTTCCGACGCCAGCCATGCCACCATCGAGGCGAGCTCCTCGACCTGCACGAAGCGGGCTTTCGGGATCTTCGACAGCATGAAATCGATGTGCTGCTGGGTCATCTGGTCGAAGATCGCGGTTTTCGCCGCGGCCGGCGTCACCGCATTGACCAGGATGTCGTGTTGCGCGAGCTCCTTGCCGAGCGATTTGGTGAGCGCGATCAGGCCCGCCTTCGACGACGAATAATGCGCGGCGTTCGGATTGCCTTCCTTGCCGGCGATCGAGGCGATGTTGACGATGCGGCCGTATTTCTGGCCGATCATGGTCGGCACGATCGCCTTGCAGCAGATGAAGGGACCCTCGAGATTGATGCGCATCACCTTGCGCCAGTCGTCGAGATCGGTTTCCCATACCGGCTTGTTGGCTCCGGTGATGCCGGCGTTGTTGACGAGAATGTCGATCTTGCCGAACGCCCGCAGCGTTTGATCGCGCGCGGCGTCGACCGCGTCGGGATCGGTGACGTCGGTCCTGATCGCGATCACGTTCTCGCCGATCGCCCGCGCGGTCTTCTCGGCCAGCGGCTGGTCGAAATCCCAGATCGCGACCTTGGCGCCCGACGCGACAAAGCGCTCGGTGATGGCGCGGCCAAATCCCTGCGCGCCGCCGGTGACGACGGCACAGCGGCCGTTGAGATCGATCTTGTTCATGTTGCCTCCCGATTAGAGCGTCCAGCCGCCGTCGATGACATGCGCGACGCCTGTGGTGAACGAGCTTTCGTCGCTGGCAAGATAGACGGCGAGCGCGGCGATTTCCTCGGCGGTGCCGAGCCGGCCCATCGGCTGGCGCGCAACGAACGTCTCGCGTCCCTGCGGGCCGGCAGCCGCCGCACGCTCAAGCATCGAAGGAGTCTCGATGGTGCCGGGGCAGATGCAGTTGCAGCGGATGCCTTTGGTGATGAAGTCGGCCGCGACTGAGCGCGTCAGTGCCGCGACCGCGGCCTTGGTGGCGCTATAGACGTAGCGGTTCGGCGCCGCCTTCACTGCGCCGGCGGCGGAGGCGATGTTGACGATGGTGCCGCCGCCCTGCGCCAGCATGCCCGGCAGGAAAGCGCGCGTGGTGCGGTGCATCGACTTGACGTTGAGGTCGAAGGAGAAGTCCCAGTCGTCGTCCGAGCACTCCAGCGCCGTGCCGTGATGCACGAAGCCCGCGGCATTGAGCAGGATGTCGGTCTTGCCGGCGCGTTTTGCAATTGCCTCGACCGCTGCGGTGTCGCGCACGTCGAGCTTCGCAACCTCGGCGACGCCTTCCTGCTTGAGTAGCGCAAGCTTGCCTTCGTCGATATCGGTCGCGAACACGCTCGCGCCCTCGCGGGCAAAGGCCAGCGCGCAGGCGCGGCCGATGCCGACGGCCGCTGCGGTTACGAATGCGCGTTTGCCCTTCAGGCGGTCTGACATGCGTTTCTTCCTTCTTTGGCGATTTGCAGTGTCATGCGCGGGCTTGACCCGCGCATCCATCTTTCGAAGAACGATGGATTGCCGGGTCGAGCCCGGCAATGACGGTTTGCGTCTTAGTGATTGTCGCGCGCCACGCCGACCTTGCCGGCGATGTCGTGGTAGCGCGTCGCGAGCTCGAGGCAGGCGCCGGTCGCGTGCTGGCCGACGGTCTTGCGGTAGAGCTCCTGCCACGGCGTCTGGTTGGCCGGATGCGGGAAGCCGCCCTTGGCCTTCAGCTCGGCGCGGCGGGTGCGCAGCTCATCCTCCGAGATCATGATGTTGGCGCTGCCCTTGTTGAGATCGATGCGCACCTTGTCGCCGGTCCTCAGGATCGCGAGCCCGCCATCGGCGGCGGCCTCGGGCGAAGCGTTGAGGATCGAGGGCGAGCCCGAGGTGCCGGACTGCCTTCCGTCGCCGATGCAAGGCAGGGACAGGATGCCGCGTTTGATCAGCGCCGCGGGCGGCTGCATGTTCACGACCTCGGCGCCGCCGGGATAGCCGATCGGGCCGGTGCCGCGGACGAACAGGACGCAGTGCTCGTCGATGTCGAGCGCGGGATCCTCGATCCGCGCGTGATAGTCCTCCGGACCCTCGAACACGATGGCGCGGCCCTCGAAGGCGTTGAGGTCCTTCGGGTTGGACAGATAGCGGTCGCGGAATTCCTTCGAGATCACGCTGGTCTTCATGATCGCGGAATCAAAGAGATTGCCGCGCAGCACAATGAAGCCGGCGTCCTTCACCAGCGGCTTGTCGTAGCCCCAGATCACGTCGCCGTCGGGCGCAGGTGCTTCCTTGCAATTTTCGCCCATGGTGCGGCCGTTGACGGTGAGGGCGCCTTCGTGGATGCGCTTGTACTTGATCAGCTCGCGCACCACCGAGGGCACGCCGCCGGCGCGGTGATATTCCTCGCCGAGATAGAAGCCGGCCGGCTGCATGTTCACCAGCAGCGGGACGTCATGGCCGTATTTCTGCCAGTCGTCGATCGACAGCTCGACGCCGACATGGCGCGCCAGCGCATTGATATGGATCGGTGCATTGGTCGAGCCGCCGATCGCGGAGTTGACCACGATGCAGTTCTCGAACGCCTCGCGCGTCAGGAAGTCCGACGGCTTCAAATCCTCCCAGACCATGTCGACGATGCGTTTGCCCGTCTCGTAGGCGATCTGGCCGCGCTCGCGATACGGCGCCGGGATCGCCGCGCAGCCCGGCAGCGAGAAGCCGAGCGCTTCCGCCAGCGAGTTCATGGTGGAGGCGGTGCCCATGGTGTTGCAATGGCCGACCGAGGGCGCCGAGGAGGCCACGATCTCGATGAATTGCTCATAGTCGATCTCGCCGGCGGCGAGCCGCTCGCGCGCCTTCCACACCACGGTGCCGGAGCCGGTGCGCTGGCCCTCGTGCCAGCCATTCAGCATCGGGCCGCCCGACAGCACGATCGCCGGCAGGTTGACGGTCGCCGCCGCCATCATGCAGGCCGGCGTGGTCTTGTCGCAACCGGTGGTCAGCACCACGCCGTCGAGCGGATAGCCGAACAGCACCTCGACCAGGCCGAGATAGGCGAGGTTGCGGTCGAGCGCCGCGGTCGGGCGCTTACCGGTCTCCTGGATCGGATGGGTGGGAAACTCCATGGCGATGCCGCCGGCGGCGCGGATGCCCTCGCGGACGCGGTGTGCGAGCTCGAGGTGATGCCGATTGCAGGGCGACAGGTCGTTGCCGGTCTGCGCGATGCCGATGATCGGCTTGCCCGACTGCAATTCCTCTCGCGTCAGGCCGTAGTTGAGATAGCGCTCGAGATAGAGCGCGGTCATGCCCGGATTGTGCGGGTTGTCGAACCATTCCTGGGAGCGGAGCCTGCGGCCCTTGCCCTTGCTGGTCGCGCGTGCGGCGTCGTGCCCGTTGGTGGGGGGTTTTGTCATTGGTTTCTCCCGCAATGCAAACTCTGGTGGGCCCATTCAAGGGCTCTGGTTCAACGTCGTTGCTACCTTGCGCAAATCGTCGTGCATTACAAACCCGACCGATCACGCACAGGTGTTTCGTGTGATGGATTGGACCTTAGTTGAAGGGTCTTGGTTGCGCTATCATTTTATCATTTTTCGCGTCCCTTGTGACGGCCAGGTGCCGGGCGACGTCAATTGCGTCGCGCCGAGCTTTGCCGTTCCATGACACTGAAGCCGAGATCGACGACGGGATCAGTGGGCCGGCGCCCTTCCAGCGTTTCGATCACCATCACGGCAGCGTTTCTGCCCATTTCGTAGCGATTGGTGCGCACGCTGCTCAAGGTCGGCTCGCTCGACGCCATGAATTCGAGGTCGTTGAAGCCGACGATCGCCATCTGCTCCGGCACCGCCATGTGCCGGCGCTTGCATTCGAACAGCGCGCCGAGCGCGAGGTCGTCATTGACGCAGAACACGGCGTCGATGTCGGGCGCCTTGGCGAGCAGGTCGGCAAACAGCGTCCCGCCGAGCGTGACCGAGGTCGGGATCGCCGTTGTCACAATCAGCTGTGGATCGAACAGCGCGGCTTCCGTCATCGCGAAGCGATAGCCGTCGAGCCGGCGCTGCACCCGCGGGTCCATCCGCGCGCCGAGGAAGCCGATCCGCCGGTAGCCCTGCGCGAGCAGGTGGGCGATCGCCGCTTTTGCGGCGTCAAAATGCGAGAATCCGATCATCATGTCGATCGGGGAGGGACCGACCTCCATGATCTGGACGATCGGACAATCGACCGTCTCCATGATGCCGCGGGAATCGGCGGTCTGGTTGATGCCGGTAATGATCAGCCCGGCGGGCTTCTGTGCCAGAAACAGACGCAGCAGGCGCTCTTCCTGCAGGATGCTGTAGCGGGTGTTGGCGAGCTGAATGCTGTAGCGACTGCCGTCGAGCGCGTCATAGATGCCGCGCAGCACGTCGGAGAACACGTTGTTGGTCAGCGACGGGATCAGGACACCGATCACCTCGGTGCGCTGCGACGCAAGCGCGCGTGCCGCGAGATTGGGCACGTAACCGAGTTCTTTTGCCGCACTTTCGACCCGTGCTCGCTTGCCGGCCGAAAGTGCTTCCGGATTCCTGAAGAACCGTGAGGCCGTAATCGGACTGACACCGGCGAGCTTCGCGACTTCGGCGAGCCGGATCTTGCCTGGCGTGATGCGCTTTCGGGCCATTTGCCGCTCATATCACGACGTTCGTCGCAGACAAACTGATATTGACAGCGCTACCAAGCGATTGCTAATCGAACGATTGCCAAAACCGGATAAACTGCGGACAATAACGCCAGTCCAACAGCGCCGCGCACCCAGTGCGGCCGGAACGAAACAGAGCGGTGGCGGCACTCGTCGTACGTCGTCGGGAACTTGAGGGAGGGAAGTGGATGTCGTCGGTCCAGATTCGCGACGTGCGGAAATCGTTCGGCAATTTCGAGGTCCTGCACGGCGTGTCGATCCCGATCGAGGACGGCGAGTTCGTCGTTCTGGTCGGCCCTTCCGGCTGCGGCAAGTCGACCCTGCTGCGTATGCTGGCGGGGCTCGAGAACATCACCTCGGGAACGATCTCGATCGGCGACCGCGTCGTCAACAATGTCCAGCCCAAAGAGCGCGACATTGCGATGGTGTTCCAGAACTACGCGCTCTACCCGCATATGACGGTCGCCGACAACATGGGCTTCTCGCTCAAGCTGCGCGGCGCCAAGCCCGAGGAGATCTCGACCGGCGTCAAGCGCGCTGCGGAAATCCTCGCGCTGACGCCGCTGCTCGAGCGCTATCCTCGCCAGCTCTCCGGCGGCCAGCGCCAGCGCGTCGCGATGGGCCGCGCCATCGTGCGCGATCCCCAAGTGTTCCTGTTCGACGAGCCGCTGTCGAACCTCGACGCCAAGCTGCGTGTTGCGATGCGCACCGAGATCAAGGAGCTGCACCAGCGGCTGAAGACCACGACCGTCTACGTCACCCACGACCAGATCGAGGCCATGACCATGGCGGACAAGATCGTCGTGATGCATGACGGCATCGTCGAGCAGATGGGCTCGCCGCTGGAGCTCTACGACACGCCGGCGAACCAGTTCGTGGCCGGTTTCATCGGCTCGCCGGCGATGAATTTCCTCAAGGGCAATGTGAAGGTGAACGGCGCCGCCTATTTCGAGGGACCGAACGGCGTCAAGCTGCCGCTGAAATCGGCGCCGGCCAATTCCGACGGCCAACCCGCGGTCTACGGCGTGCGGCCCGAGCATTTCACCATCGCCGATGACGGCGCCGAGGCTGAGATCGTGGTGGTCGAGCCGACCGGCTCGGAGACCCAGGTGTTCGCCAAGCTCGGCGGCGAGCAGGTCGTCGCCGTGTTCCGCGAGCGCCATCTGTTCAACCCGGGCGACAAGGTTCGGCTCAAGCCGGATCCGTCGCTGGTCCATCTGTTCGACGATTCGACGGGGAAACGACTGAACAGCTGACGGACCGACCGATCTCAATGGCCGACCAACAGGCCAGATCAAAAACAACAAAAACACAATCATAGGGAGAAGGACGATGCACGATTTTACTCGCCGCTCGCTACTTCAGGGCGGCACGGCGCTGGCTGCAACCGGCATGCTCACCGGGCCGGCGCTGTTCGACTTCGCCAAGGCCTGGGCGCAGAGCGCGCCCTGGAAGGCGGAGCCCGGCGCCAAGCTCACCGTGATGCGCTGGAAGCGCTTCGTGCCCGCGGAAGACGATGCATTCAACGCCATGGTCGCGGCCTTCAAGTCGGCAACCGGCACTGAGATGAACGTATTCAGCGAGTCCTTCGAGGACGTGCAGCCGAAGGCCTCGGTCGCCGCCAACACCGGCTCGGGTCTCGACCTCGCCTGGGGCCTGCACACGCTGCCGCAGCTGTTCCCGACCAAGGTTCTCAAGATGAACGACGTTGCCGACTATCTCGGCAACAAGTATGGCGGCTGGACCGAAGCCGCGGCCAAGACCTGCAAGCAGGGCAATGACTGGCTCGGCATTCCCGTCGCGACCATCGGCGGCTATTTGACCTATCGCAAGTCGGCGGTCGAGAAGGCCGGCTTCAAGCAGGTGCCGTCCGATTTCCCTGCCTATCTCGAACTGTGCAAGGCGCTGAAGAAGAACAACACGCCGGCCGGCTTCGCACTCGGCCACGCCACCGGCGACGCCAATGCCTGGGTGCACAACATCCTCTGGGGCCACAACGCCTGGACCGTCGACAAGGACGACAAGGTCATCATCAACTCGCCGGAGACGATGAAGGCGCTGGAGTATGCCAAGGCGTTGTCGGAGACCTTCATTCCGGGTGTCGCGTCCTGGAACGACTCCTCCAACAACAAGGCCTTCCTGTCCGGCGAGCTGTTCCTGACCTCGAACGGCATCTCGATCTACGTCGCGGCCAAGGACGATCCGAGCAAGAAGGAGCTCGCCGAGGACATCGACCACGCATTGTGGCCGGTCGGCTCGATCGGCAAGCCGACCGAATTGCAGCTCGCGGTTCCGATCCTCGCCTTCAACTTCTGCAAATATCCGAACGCGGCGAAGGCTTTCATCGCCTTCATGCTGGAGAAGGAGAATTTCGAGAAGTGGCTGTCGGGCGCGCGGGGTTATCTCACCCACACGCTCAATGCCTACGACTCGGCTCCGGTGTGGACGGCCGACCCGAAGAATGCGGTGTTCGGCCAGGCCTCGAAGCGAGCACTGCCGGCCTCCGGCATCGGCACGCCCGGCGAGAAGGCCGCGACCGCGATCGCCGACTTCATCGTGGTCGACATGTTCGCGAACTACTGCACCGGTGCCAAGGACGGCAAGGCCGCGATGGCGGAAGCCGAACGGCAGCTGAAGCGCATCTATCGCTGATGTGATGGCCGCGGGCGGCGGAGCGCCGCCGCCCGCGGCATCATTGGAATGCCATCATTGGAATATTGCGTAGTCATGCTCAATCCGTTGAGCAATCGGGACATCGCCTATGGCTGACATCGCCCTTGCGCCGCGACGTGCGAAGACCGAAATCCGCGAAGCGACCGCGTGGGATCAGCTCCGCCACAACAAGAACTGGCTCGGCTTCTGGTTCATGTTGCCGGCGATGGCGTTCCTGATCTTCTTCCTGGCCTATCCGCTGGGGCTCGGCATCTGGCTGTCCTTCACCGACACCCGCATCGGCCGCGTCGGTCATTTCATCGGCACCGAGAACTATGAGTGGCTGTGGGACGATGCCATCTTCTGGCTGTCGGTGTTCAATACGCTGCTCTACACCTTCGTCGCGAGCGCCGTGAAGTTCGCGGTCGGGCTTTATCTGGCGCTGCTGCTCAACGAGCGCATGCCGTTCAAGGCGCTGTTGCGTGCCGCGGTGCTGATCCCCTTCATCGTGCCGACCGTGCTGTCGGCGCTGGCGTTCTGGTGGATCTTCGATTCCCAGTTCTCGATCATCTCCTGGTCGCTGAAGCATCTCGGCCTGATCACCCAGAACATCAATTTCCTCGGCGATACCACCTGGGCCCGGATCTGCGTGATCTTCGCCAATATCTGGCGCGGCGTGCCGTTCGTGGCGATCACGCTGCTGGCGGGCCTGCAGACCGTGCAGCCGTCGCTGTATGAAGCGGCGACCCTGGATGGCGCCTCGCGTTGGCAGATGTTCCGCTACATCACCTATCCCTTGCTGACGCCGATCATCGCCGTCGTGATGACGTTCTCGGTGCTGTTCACCTTCACCGACTTCCAGCTGATCTGGGCGATGACCCGCGGCGGCCCGGTCAACGCCACTCATTTGATGGCGACGCTGTCGTATCAGCGCGCGATCATCGCGGGGCAGCTGGGCGAGGGCGCCGCGATCTCGAGCGCGATGATCCCGTTCCTGCTCGCCGCGATCATGGTGTCATGGTTCGGCCTGCAACGCAGGAAGTGGCAGCAGGGAGAGAGCAATGACTGATCTCTGCCGCTTCACTGGTTTCTTTGCGCGAACGAGGCAAGCCCCGCGCGCGCTGGGAGAGAGCAATGACTGATCTTCCCGCCTCCAAGGTCGACCTCAAGAGCATCCTGTCGACGCCGTCGCGCGTCGACAACAGCGAGGGCATGAGCTACCTGCAGTCGGTGCCGCGGCGGATCGTGACGCTCTACATCCCGCTGTCGATCATCGTGATCATCCTGCTGTTCCCGTTCTATTGGATGGGGCTGACGGCGATCAAGCCGGATGAGCAGCTGCTCGACCTCGACAAGTACAATCCGTTCTGGACCTCGAATCCGACCTTCAAGCACATCCACAAGCTGCTGTTCGAGAGCTACTATCCGCACTGGCTCTGGAACACGATGTATGTGGCGGTGGGCGCCACCGTGCTGTCGATCATCGCGAGCGTGCTCGCGGCCTATGCGATCGTGCGGCTGCGCTACAAGGGCGCCAACGTCGTCGGCGGCCTGATCTTCCTGGCCTATCTGGTGCCGCCGTCGATCCTGTTCATCCCGCTCGCGACGGTCGTGTTTCAGTACGGCCTGTTCGACTCGCCCCTGGCGCTGATCCTGACCTATCCGACGATCCTGATCCCGTTCTCGACCTGGCTGTTGATGGGATATTTCAAGACCATTCCGTTCGAGCTCGAGGAATGCGCGCTGATCGACGGCGCCAGCCGCTGGCAGATCCTGATCAAGATCGTGCTGCCGCTCGCCGTCCCTGGCCTGATCTCGGCCTTCATCTTCTGCTTCACGCTGTGCTGGAACGAGTTCATCTATGCGCTGACGTTCCTGCAATCGACCCCCAACAAGACCGTGCCGGTCGCCATCGTCAACGAATTCGTTGACGGTGACATCTATCGCTGGGGGTCCCTGATGGCAGGGGCGCTATGCGGCTCGCTGCCGCTGGTTATTCTTTACGCGTTCTTCGTAGAGCATTATGTCTCGGCGATGACGGGTGCCGTGAAGGAATGAGCGCGCAAGGCCCGCAGCTGAATTCGAACAACAAGACAAGAAAAGGAGCAGGGTCGTGCACATTCTGATTCTGGGCGCCGCCGGCATGGTCGGCCGCAAGCTGACCGAGCGTCTCTTGCGCGAGGGCCGCCTCGGCAAGCAGGAGATCACCCGGATGACGCTGCAGGACGTGGTCGCTCCGGCCAAGCCCGCGAATGCCTCGATCCCGGTCAATGTGGTCGCATCCGATTTCGCCGATGCCGGCGCCGCGGCGCCCTTGATCGCCGAGCGTCCCGAGGTGATCTTCCATCTCGCCGCGATCGTCTCGGGCGAGGCCGAGGCCGAGTTCGACAAGGGCTACCGGATCAACCTCGACGGCACCCGCTATTTGATCGACGCGATCCGTGTCGTCGGCGGCGGCTACAAGCCGCGGCTGGTGTTCACGTCCTCGATCGCGGTGTTCGGAGCGCCGTTCCCCGAGAAGATCGGCGACGAATTCTTCCATACGCCGCTGACGAGCTACGGTACCCAGAAGTCGATCTGCGAGCTCCTGATCAACGATTACACCCGCAAGGGTCTGCTCGACGGGATCTCGATCCGCCTGCCGACAATCTGCGTGCGTCCGGGCAAGCCGAACAAGGCGGCGTCCGGCTTCTTCTCGAATATCATCCGCGAGCCGCTGGCGGGCGAGGAGGCGGTGCTGCCGGTCTCCGAGGACGTCCGGCACTGGCACGCCTCGCCGAAATCGGCGGTCGGCTTTCTGGTTCACGCCGGCACGATGGATCTCAATGCGATGGGGCCGCGGCGCAATCTCAGCATGCCCGGGATGTCCGTCACCGTCGGCGAGCAGATCGCGTCGCTGGAGCGCGTCGCCGGCAAGAACGTCACCGCGCGGATCAAGCGGGTGCCCGATCCGACCATCATCAGCATCGTCTCGGGCTGGCCGCGCGATTTCGCCACCGACCGCGCGCTGAAGCTCGGCTTCACCACGGCCGAGAAGACGTTCGACGACATCATCCGGATCCATATCGAGGACGAACTCGGCGGCAAGTTCGCCGCCTGAGCGGCGTCCTGGCTAAAGCATGATCCGGAGAAGTGCGAAGCGGTTTTCCGAGAAGATCATGCTCAGACAAGGGGCTAAGGCGCGATGATGATTCAACCAGGCATCATCGCGCTTTAGCGCGGCTCGTGAGATGACCAGAGTTGCCAGCATCGGCGAATGCATGATCGAGCTGCGCCAGGCCCCTGGCGGCCAGCTCGGCGGGCTGTATTCGCGCTCCTTTGGCGGCGACACGCTCAACACCGCGGTCTATCTGTCCCGGCTCGGCGTCCACGTCGATTACTTCACCGCGCTCGGCGATGATGCGCTGAGCGATGAGATGATCGCGGGCTGGGCGAGCGAAGGCATCGGCACCAAGCATGTCGCGCGATCGGCGGGCAAGCTGCCCGGCCTCTATCTGATCCAGACCGACGACAAGGGAGAGCGGCGCTTCTTCCACTGGCGTGACAGCGCCGCGGCGCGCGACCTGATGGATCTGCCCGAAACGGAAGACATCCTGAACTCGCTCGCGACCTATGACGTCGTCTATCTCTCCGCGATCACGCTCTCGATCCTGCGCGAGGATGGGCGGGAGCGATTGCTGGCGGCGCTGAAGCGTGCGCGGCTGCTGGGGACGCGGTTCGCGTTCGACACCAATTTCCGCGCCCGCGGCTGGCCGGACCTGAACGTCGCACGGAAGGTCTTCAGCAGCGCGTTTGAGACGGCCGATATCGTGCTTGCCTCGACCGAGGATCTGGCGCCGCTTTATCCCGGCGAGAGCAACACAGCGCTGCTGGCGGGCATATCGAGCCCCGAGGTGGTGCTGAAGCTCGCCGAGCCGGCCTGCATCGTGCGCTCGGCCGGCGGAACGCGCGAGGTGAAGGCGGAGCAACTCACCAAGCCGGTGGTCGATACCACCGCGGCCGGCGACAGCTTTGCCGCGGCCTATCTCGCCGCGCGGCTCGGCGGCGCCGAGCCGGAGGAGGCCGCGCGCGCCGGCCATCGGCTGGCCGGTGTCGTGGTGTGCTATCCCGGCGCGATCATTCCGCGCTACGCCATGCCGCCGAAGAAGGCGCTTCGTCTCCCATCATCCCGCAAGGCCTCGCAATGACAACGACATCGAAGCAGGACCAGATCGCCGCGCTGATCCGTCAGGCCACCGTGATCCCGGTGCTGACCATCGAGCGGCTCGAGGACGCGGTGCCGCTGGCGAAGGCGCTGGTCGCCGGCGGCGTGCGGACGCTCGAGGTGACGTTGCGGACGGCGGTCGCGGTCGACGCGGCCAGGGCCATCATCGCCGGTGTGCCGGAGGCGATCGTCGGGATCGGCACGATCCTCAGTGGTGACGACCTGGCGCGCGCCGAGGCGCTGGGCGCCAAATTCGGCATCAGTCCGGGTGCGACACCCGAGCTGTTGACGGCGGCAGCCGCCAGCCGGCTGCCCTTCGCGCCGGGGATCGCGACCGCCTCCGAGCTGATGCAGGCGCTGGCCCACGGCTTCGACGTCGTCAAATTCTTCCCGGCCGAGCAGGCGGGCGGTATCAAGGCACTGCGGGCTCTGGCCGGGCCATTTCCGCAGGTCAGGGTGTGCCCGACCGGCGGGGTCAGCGAGGCCAATGCGCCGACCTGGCTGGCCGAGCCCAATGTGCTGGCGGTCGGCGGTTCCTGGCTGTGCCCGGCGGCCGATATCCGCGCCGGAAATTGGGCGGGCATAACCGCCATGTGCGCGACGGCGATGAAAACGCTGAAAGCCGGCTAGAACTCCGTTCCGATAAAAACGGGGTTCTAGATTCTGGTTTTGACGCGTTTTCTTCACGCGAACCGGTGTCCACTTCGCTCGAAAACGCTCTCGAGATACGCTACATAACTCTCCGAACAGGAACAGGGAGATACAGCCATGACCGCCAGCATCGTGGGTTGGGCGCACACGCCATTTGGAAAGTTCGACGCGGAGACCGTCGAGGGTCTCGTGGTCAAGGTCGCCAACGAGGCGCTGGCTGACGCCGGCATCGCCGCGTCCGATGTCGACGAGATCATGCTCGGCCATTTCAACGCCGGCTTCTCGCCGCAGGATTTTACGGCCTCGCTGGTGCTGCAGGCCAATCCGGCGCTGCGCTTCAAGCCGACCACCCGCGTCGAGAATGCCTGCGCCACGGGCTCTGCCGCCGTGCATCAGGGCATCCGCGCCATCGAAGCCGGCGCCGCGAAGATCGTGCTGGTGGTCGGCGTCGAGCAGATGACGAAGACGCCGGGCCCGGAGATCGGCAAGAACCTGCTCAAGGCGTCGTATCTGCCCGAGGATGGCGACACGGTCGGCGGCTTTGCCGGCGTGTTCGGCAAGATCGCGCAGGCCTATTTCCAGAAATACGGCGATCAGTCCGATGCGCTGGCGATGATCGCGGCCAAGAACCACAAGAACGGCGTCGCCAATCCCTATGCGCAGATGCGCAAGGATTTCGGCTTCGAGTTCTGCCGCGCCGAGAGCGACAAGAACCCGTTCGTCGCCGGTCCTTTGAAGCGTACCGACTGCTCGCTGGTCTCGGACGGCGCCGCCGCGCTGGTGCTGACCGATGCCGAGACCGCCAGGACCATGGGCAAGGCGGTGAACATCCGCGCCACCGCGCATGCGCAGGACTTCCTGCCGATGTCCAAGCGCGACATCCTGCAGTTCGAAGGCTGCACCACCGCCTGGCAGCGCGCGCTGCAGAAGGCCGGCCTGCAGCTCTCCGACCTGTCCTTCGTCGAGACCCATGACTGCTTCACCGTCGCCGAGCTGATCGAATATGAAGCGATGGGCCTGACGCCGAAGGGACAGGGCGCGCGCGCGATCATGGAAGGCTGGACCCAGAAGGACGGCAAGCTGCCGGTCAATCCGTCCGGCGGCCTCAAGGCCAAGGGCCACCCGATCGGCGCGACCGGCGTCTCCATGCATGTGATGAGCGCGATGCAGCTCACGGGGCAAGCGCCCGAGGGCATGCAGCTCAAGAACCCGCAGATCGGCGGCATCTTCAACATGGGCGGCGCCGCGGTCGCCAACTACGTCTCGATCCTCGAGCCGGCGAAGTAGCTTGAACATTGCCGAATGGCTGGGGGCGACGGCACGGGCGCGTCCCGACGCGCCGGCGCTGCTGACCGGCTTCGATCTCGACGCCGACTACGCCACCTTTGCCCGCCGCGCCGCCTCCATCGGGGCGGCGCTGGCGCGCGATCACGGCATTGCCGCCGGCGACCGCATCGCGCTGTTTGCGTCGAACTGCACGCAATATCTCGAATGCCTCTACGGCATCTGGTGGATCGGCGCCGCCGCGATCCCGATCAACGCCAAGCTGCACGGCCGCGAGGCGGCGTGGATCTGCGGCAATGGCGGTGCCAAACTCGCCTTCGTCTCCGACGACACGATCGGCGCGTTGAACGAGGCGAAAGACGACTGCCCCGCCGGCATGACCACGCTGTCGGTCGACAGCGACGCTTACAAGACGATGCGAGGCGGCGAGGGGCCACCCGCACCGCTGCCGCGCGAAAACAACGATCTCGCCTGGCTGTTCTACACATCGGGCACCACCGGTCGCCCGAAGGGCGTGATGCTCAGCCACGGCAATCTGGTCGCGATGTCGCTGTGCTATCTCGCCGACGTCGATCCGGCGACGCCGCACGATGCCTCGCTCTATGCCGCGCCGATCTCGCATGGCGCCGGCCTTTACAATTTCCCGCACGTCCGGATGGGCGGCCGCCATGTCGTGCCGGAGTCCGGCGGCTTCGATCCGGACGAGGTGCTCAACCTCGGCCGCCAGCTCGACAATGTCGTGATGTTCGCGGCCCCCACCATGGTGCGCCGCCTGGTCGATGCCGCGAAGAAGCGCGGCGAGAACGGCGAGGGGCTGCGCACCATCATCTATGGCGGCGGTCCGATGTACACGGCCGACATCATCGATGCGATGGCGACGATGGGCCAGCGCTTCGTGCAGATCTACGGCCAGGGCGAGTCGCCGATGACCATCACGGCGCTGTCGCGCGGCTGGCACGCCCGCAGCGATCATCCGCGCTATCTCGAACGGCTGGCTTCGGTCGGGCTGGCGCAGAGCGTCGTCACCGTGCGGATCACCGACAAGGACGGCAAGCCGCTGCCCGCGGGCGAGACCGGCGAGATCGAGGTCAAGGGCGCGACCGTGATGCTCGGCTACTGGAACAATCCGAAGGCCAATGCCGAGACGCTGAAGGACGGCTGGCTGCGCACCGGCGATGTCGGCCGGCTCGATGCCGACGGCTTCCTCACGCTGTCGGACCGCTCCAAGGACGTGATCATCTCCGGCGGCACCAACATCTATCCGCGCGAGGTCGAGGAAGCCCTGCTGACCCATCCAGATGTCCGCGAGGTCTCGGCCATCGGCGTGCCGGATCCGGAATGGGGCGAGATCGTCGTCGCCTGCGTCGTGCTGGCGGACGGTGCCGCCGCCGACGACGGCAAGCTCGATGCGCATTGCCTCGCCTCGATCGCCCGCTTCAAGCGGCCGAAGCGCTATGTCTATCTCGATGCACTGCCGAAGAACAATTATGGCAAGGTGCTGAAGACCGCGCTGCGGGAGATGCTGGCCAAAGGCATGGGCTAAAGCGCGGCGAGGCTGGGTTGAATCGAAAACATCGAAAACAACCCCATACACAGTAGGGATTGGGGTCACTAGAGCGGTTAAGGGATAGGCCGGGACCTCCCGCCGCGCTAAGCTGCCTGTGCTTGTCACCGGGAGAACGGACCATGGGAATCGAGACGTCTCTGTCGCTGTCGGAAGTGAACGATCGCATCGCGATCCTCCGGGACAATATCAGGCAGCTGATCGAGCAGGCCGCGGGCGCAGCCGGCGCCGAAGTCGAGGAGCGCATCGCCGAGCGGCTCGAGCAACAGAATGCGGAACTGGAAAGGCTCCTGAAGGCGCGCGAGGTGATGACGGGGCAGTCGCCGGCATAAGGGCGGCGGTGAATACGCTTCGTTTTGCCCATCCGCGTTCCGCCGTACGGAAGCGTTCCGGCCGCCGCCATGCATACGCCCATACGCCCGGCGCAGCTTGATCTCTTTGAAAAGCTCCCGTTACTAGCTCCATAACCACGACATCCGGGAGCGAACAGGACGATGGGACCACTGCAGGGTATCAAGGTCGTCGACATGACGACCGTGCTGATGGGACCCTACGCCACGCAGATGCTTGGCGATTACGGCGCCGACGTCATCAAGGTGGAATCGCCCGATGGCGACGTGACGCGTCAGATTGGTCCGACGCGGCATCCCGGCATGGGACCGGTGTTCCTCAACACCAACCGCAGCAAGCGCTCGGTTTGCCTCGACCTGAAGAAGCCGGCGGGGCGCGAGGCGGTGCTGCGGCTGATCGCGAAGGCCGACGTGCTGGTCTACAATGTGCGCCCGCAGGCGATGGCGCGGCTGCAACTCGGCTATGACGTCGTTTCCAGGGTCAACCCGCGGCTGATCTATGCCGGCGTGTTCGGCTTCGGCCAGGAGGGACCTTATGCCGCCAAGCCCGCCTATGACGACCTGATCCAGGGCGCGACCGCGCTGCCGGCGCTGATGGCGCAAACCTCGGACGGCGTGCCGCGCTATGTACCGAACGCGCTGGTCGACCGCATCGTCGGCCTCACCGCGGTCGGCGCGATCTGCGCGAGCCTCGTGCATCGCGACCGCACCGGGCAGGGCCAGCGCGTCGACATTCCGATGTTCGAGACCATGGCCGGCTTCGTCATGGGCGATCACATGGGCGGCCTGACCTACGATCCGCCGCTCGACAAGGGCGGCTATGCGCGGCATCTGTCGCCGGACCGGCGACCGTACAAGACGCTCGACGGCTATATCTGCGTGATCGTCTACAACGACAAGCAGTGGGAGAATTTCTTCAAGGCGACCGGCCGCGACGATCTGCGCAGCGATCCGAAATTCGCGACCTTCGCCGGCCGCGCCAACAATATCGATGTCGTCTACGCCGAGCTCGCGCGTATTCTCCAGACCAAGACGACGGCCGAGTGGAACGAAATCCTCGAAAAGGCCGACGTGCCCGTGATGCCGATGCACGATCTCGAGAGCCTGCTCGAGGACCCGCATATGGTTGCGACCGGCGTCTTCCCCGTGGTCGATCACCCGACCGAGGGCCGGATCCGCAGCATGACGCCGTCGGCGCGCTGGTCGGAGACCAGGGTTGAGCCGAGCCGGCTGGCGCCGCGGCTCGGCGAGCACAGTGCGGAGATTTTGCAGGAGGCAGGTTTCTCCACCGAGGAGATCGCTGCGATGGTGCGCGACGGCGCGGCCAAAGCGGTGCAGGCATAGGAGCACGACAGATGGATTTCGCACTCTCCGCCAACCAGGAATCGATCCGCGATGCCGTCGCCAAGATCTGCTCGCGCTTTGACGAGGCCTACTGGCTGAAGAAGGACAAGGAGGGCGGCTATCCGGCCGACTTCCACCGCGCGCTGGCCGATGCCGGCTGGCTCGGCATCTGCATTCCCGAGGAGTATGGCGGCTCCGGGCTCGGCATCACCGATGCCGCGATCATGATGCGCACGATCTCCGAATCCGGCGCCGGCATGTCCGGCGCGTCCGCGGTGCATATGAACGTGTTCGGGCTCAATCCGGTGGTGGTGTTCGGCACCAGGGAACAGTGCCAGCGCATGCTGCCGCCGATCATCGACGGCCGCGACAAGTCCTGCTTCGCGGTGACCGAGCCCAATACCGGCCTCAACACCACGCAGCTCAAGACCCGCGCGGTGCGCCAGGGCGACAAATACATCGTCAACGGCCAGAAGGTGTGGATCTCGACCGCGCAGGTCGCCAACAAGATCCTGCTGCTTGCGCGCACCACGCCGCTGGAGGAGGTGCGCAGCCCGACCCATGGCCTCAGCCTGTTCTACACCGATTTCGACCGCAAGCGCGTCACCGTGCACGAGATCGAAAAGATGGGCCGCAAGCCGGTCGATTCCAACGAGCTGTTCTTCGAGAATTTCGAGATCCCGGTCGAAGACCGCATCGGCGAAGAGGGCCGCGGCTTCGAATACATTCTGCACGGCATGAATCCCGAACGCATCCTGATCGCGGCCGAAGCGGTCGGCCTCGGCCAGATCGCGCTGAAGCGGGCGTCGGAATATGCCAAGGGCCGCATCGTGTTCAACCGGCCGATCGGCATGAACCAGGCGATCCAGCATCCGCTGGCGAAGTGCTGGATGGAGCTCGAGGCTGCCTGGCTGATGGTGCTGCGCGCCGGCTGGCAGTATGACCAGAACCTGCCCTGCGGTCCCGCGGCGAATTCCGCAAAATATCTCGCGGCGGAAGCCGGCTTCCATGCCTGCGAGCAGGCGGTGATGACCCATGGCGGCTTCGGCTACGCCAAGGAGTATCACGTCGAGCGCTATTTGCGGGAATCGTTGATCCCGCGCATAGCGCCGATCAGCCCGCAGCTGATCCTCAGCTTCATCGGCGAGAAGGTGCTCGGCCTTCCGAAGTCGTATTGATGTTGGCGCGCGCGCAGACACACGTCGAGTTGTTTTCCCTCCCCCTGAAAGGGGGAGGGCAGGGTGCTGTCTCTCATACACATCT
>NZ_JBXEJO010000030.1:0-102897 GCF_056837965.1 Bradyrhizobium ferriligni | reverse complement strand
GTTGACGGTGGGGGCGGGACAGGTGGGCGGAGCGGCCTGTACCGAATATGCGGTCGGTGGCCGTCCCGACGTGCAGTTCAACGTGATGCCGCTCTCCGTCGACAAGCCCGGCGAACCCCTCCATAGCTATTCCGGCTTCACGGCCTCGGTCTGGCAATGCCACGGCCGGTCGCGCGGACAGCTTGCGATCCGCTCGGCCGATCCGTTCGAGCAGCCGCTGATCGCGCCCAACTATTTCGCCGAGGAGATCGACCGCAAGACCATCGTTGCCGGCCTGAAGATCTTGCGCGACATCTATCGGCAAAAGGCGTTCCGCCCGCTCTGGGATGTCGAGATGGTGCCGGGCGAGGCCGCAAGCAATGATGCCGGGCTGTGGGATTTCGCGCGCAACACCGGCGGCACGGTGTTTCACTGCGTCGGGACCTGCCGCATGGGCAGCGACCAGCGGGCAGTACTCGATCCGCAACTGCGGGTGCGCGGCGTCGAGCGGCTGCGCGTGATCGACGCCTCGGTGATGCCGCAGATCACCTCGGCCAACACCAATGCGACCAGCCTGATGATCGGCGAACGTGGTGCAGCCCTTGTCATGCCGTGATTGGGCCGCTTGATTTCTGGAGGGCGAGATGGAATTGAGTTCCGACAGTCACGTCCCCAAATACGCGCAGATTGCCGATATTTTTCGCCAGCGGATTGCGCGCGGTGTCTGGAGTCAAGGTTTTCGCCTGCCGGCCAACGAGGAGCTGGCGGCCGAATTCGGCGTCTCGCGCGTCACCATCAGGCAGGCCGTCGAACTGCTCGCCCGCGACGGTGTCATCGAGGCGCAGCAGGGCCGCGGCACCTTCGTCACCGGGACTGTACGGCAGGACCGCTGGCTCAAGGTCGAGACCACCCTGTCCGATCTCGCGGACATGTACCGCGACACCTCGCCGGAGATCATCAACATCTCGGAAAGCCGGAGCGATGCGCCGTTGCTTCCCGAAGACGGCAAGCCGGCCGAGAAATATGTCTTCATGCGCCGTCTGCACTCGCGCCAGAAGCAGCCTTACTGCGTCATTTCCATCTATCTCGATGAGAAGATCTTTCGCAGGTCTCCAAAGCGCTTTCGCAACGAGACGGTGATACCGATCCTCAACGATCTCAGGGATCCGGCGATTGCCAGCGCCCGCCAGACATTGACCATCGGAACCGCAGACATCGAGGCGGCGCGGCTGCTGCGCGTGCCTTTGAACTCGCCGGTTGCCGAAGTCCGCCGTGTCTTCACGACCAGCGATCGCACCGTGATCTATCTCGGTGAGGTCACCTATCGCGGCGATTTTGTGCGGATCGATATGGATCTAAGGCCATAGCGCGCGAGGATCACCGCGAAAACAGCTCCTGGTTCCGGCGTTCGAGCTCTTCCCCATAGGTGCGCAGCACATGGGATTCGCTTAAGGTGCCGATCGTGACGCGATGGTCGGCACGGTCAATGACCGCGAGGACGTCGGCTTCGCTCCGTTCAAAGGCCTTCAGGATCTCGCGAACCGACGTGGTCGGAAGCAGGTACTCAACCTGCTGCTGGGCCAGCGACCCGAGCGGTTCGTCGTCCCGATTGGTGACGGAATGCAGCGTCGCCGCCGCAACGATGCCGGCATAGCTGCCGTTCGGATCGCGCAGCACGACCTGTCGGACCTGCGCCGGCGAAAACAGCTTCTGCGCCTCGCCGATCGGCATTGTCGTCAGTGCATTCTCGAAGTCGGCGCGCATCAGGGAAGCCGCGCTCATCTGACGGACCCAGCCGATGTCCTGCGGACCGCGGATCACCTCGCCGCGCAGGTGGAAGCGCCATGTCGCAAAACTGTAGCCGAACAACTCGCGGACGATCAGCGCGCAGACCGATGATGCGACCACGGCCCCGACGGTCACGGAGAAATCGCCGGTGATCTCGAGCGCGAGACAAACCATGCTGAACGGTGCGCCCAGCACGCCGGTTCCGAGCGCAGCGAGAGCCGCGATGGCGGCGGTGCCGGGCTGAAGCGCGAGCGTGGGGAAGGGGCCGGTCAGCACGACGCTGTAAAGCTGCCCGATCAGCGCGCCGAGCAGCAGCGAGGCGAAGAACAGGCCGCCGCGAAAGCCGGAGCCGAGCGAGACGGCCGACGCCAGGATCTTGAGCACGATGGTCGTCGTGAGCAGGAGCCAGGTCGGATTGCTGACCAGCAGGATCTGCATTGCGCCATGACCGGCGCCGAGCACGGTCGGCGTCAGCAGGGCGAGGCCGCCGAGGAGCAGGCCGCCGAGGATCGGACGCATGAAGCCGCTGAAAAGGCTGACGCGCTGAAAGCAACGTTCGGAAAATGCGACCGCGAGCATGACGAGGATGCTGACGAATGCGCAAATGATGCCGATCAGCACGGTCTGTCCGATCATCTCGACGGACACGGGCGATGGGAAGCCGGGCACCATCAGAAACGACTGGTGCGTCAACTCCCGCGCCACCAGCCAGGCCGTGACGGCGCTGGCGATGACGGGCACGAGAGCGGCCGAAGTGTAGGCTCCCAGCACGACCTCGAAGGCATAGAACGCGCCGGCCAGCGGAGCCGAAAACGCTGCGCTGATCGCCCCCGCCGCGCCGCAGGCCACCAATAGCCGCATGTCGTTGCGGCGGGCGGCGAGGCGCTGGCCGACATGGGAGCCAAACATCGAGCAGATCTGCGTGTATCCCGCTTCCAGTCCGACCGATCCACCGAACCCGTTGGACAGCAGCGTCTGGATCGAGATCAGCAGGCTGCCGCGGAAGGACACCCGGCCGCCATAGAGCGCGTTGGCTTCTATGGCGTCAGCGAGCTGCTGTCCCTTCACGCGCCGCGCGAAGTACAGCCCGATCAGCGCCAGGACCACGCCGCCAACTGCCGGGATCAGCAGCGTGCGCTGCCAGGAAATGACGCCGGTGGCACTGAGATGCGCATCGAGGGGAATGTCGAACAGCAGCGCGTGCGAAACCTGGCTGAGGCCCGAGATCGCCGCAACGAGGACGCCGCTCAGCAACCCGACGACAATGCCGACCAGCACGAGGCCAGTCTCGCGATTGCGCACGAAATTTCGCAAGAACTGCGGCAACAGACGGGTGCCGGGAGCAGGGGCCGGCTTCGCGGCATTTGTCGCCAGCGTCATCCTATGCTTGGCTCCGCAGCGGCCCGGTGCGCGCGACAGGAAAGCCGATCTTGCTCGACGAGCCGACCGATGCGTTCGGGTTTCGTGCTGCGAAGTGGTGGCGGCTGCCGCAGGACTCGTCGCTGAGGAAGGATTCACTGCGCGTCGAGCGGTTCGGTGCAGGCTCGCGATTCAAGGGGACTCCCGGCGGTGCGAGGCGGTCCTCGTAGCATTCCCAGACATTTCCGGCGACATTATGCAGGCCGTATTCGTTGATTTCCTGGCTCATCCGGCAAGAAACCCGCCATCCACCGCGACGACGGTGCCGGTCGCGTATTGTGATGCCGGCATGCAGAGGAACGCGACGGCTCCCGCAATGTCCTCCGGCTGACCCCAGCGCTTGAACGCGGTGCGGTCGGCGATGCGCTGATAATGCGCGCGATCGGTACGGCCGGCTGCATTGATCGCCGTTTCGATATAGCCGGGCGCAACCGCATTGACCCGGATGCCTTGCTCGGCCCATGCCAAGGCGAGCGCCTTGGTCAGCATCACGACACCGCCCTTGCTGGCGCAATAGGCGGGGATTCGCGGCAGCGCCAATGTCGCGTTCATCGAGGCAAGATTGACGATCGAGCCCTTGCTCTCGGCGAGAAGCGGGCGGAACGCCATGCAGGTTCGAAAGGTGCCCGTGAGATTGACGTCGAGCACCTTCATGAAGGTCTCGATCTCGTATTCCTTGTCGCGGGCGAGAATTCCCGCGCAGTTGACCAGCGCATCGACGCGCTTGTGCTGGCGGGCGAAAGAGGCGACAGCGTCGTCGTTCGTGACGTCGAGCGTTGCGAGTGTGAGTCCGGGGCGCGATTTCAGCAGGGTGCGCGCCAGATCGGTCTCGTTGGCCGCCGTTGCGGTCACCGTCGCGCCGAGGTCGCAAAACTGATTGCTGATTGCGGCGCCAATGTCGCCGGCGCCGCCGATCACCACGGCATGGAAGTCGGGCGCGAGAGAAAAATTTGAACGCATTGGAGGGGTCTCGCTTCAGGATTTGAGAGGGGGAGCCGTCGATTCACGGACCACCAGGGAGAAGTCGATCTCGCGATGCATGATGGTCTGCTCGCCGGCGAGGCTGCGCACCAAATATTCCCCGGCGCGCTGCCAGGTTTCTCCGGTCGGTACGTGGATCGTGGTCAGGCTCGGCCGCAAATGGCGGCTCCAGTCGAGATCGTCGAAACCGACCACCGACAGGTCGCGCGGCACCGAAAATCCATCGCGCTCCGCCTCGAGCAACACGCCGTAGGCGATGACATCGTTGCCGCAGACGACGGCGGTCGGACGGTCCTTCAGGTTGAGGAGATAGCGGGCCGCTTCGCGCGCGTCGTCCAGCGTGTAGGGCACCTCGACATGCCATTGCGGCGGAAGCTCCAGGCCGTTCTCGGTGAGCGCGCGGCGAAAGCCGGCGACGCGAGCGCTGGCGCGGTCGTTGTTGCGCTGGAGCGCCGAGACGATCCCGATGCGGCGGTGGCCAAGTTCGATGACGTGCGCGGCGGCGCGATGGGCGGCCGCTTCGTTGTTCGTCCCGACGCAAGGGTGCGGTCGATCGGGCTGGTAGATGCCGACATTGATGAAGGGAACCGCGTTGTCCGCAAGCAACTTGCGCAGTCCGTCGTGATGGCAATCACCGCGCAGCACAAGTCCATCGACGCCGCGGCTGATCAGATTGCGCGCTTGCTGCAATTCGACGTCGAGATCGTAGCCGCTCGTGGTGAGAAACAGCATGTATCCGACCGAGGAGAGATACTGCTGGAGCGAGGCGATTCCGCGCGCGAACATCGTGTTGTCGATTGTCGGAACGATCGCGCCAAGCGTGCGCGAGCGCCGTGACGACAGGATGCGCGCCGGCGCATGCGGGATGTAGCCGAGCGCATCGATGGCCTGTTCGATGCGCGCCCGCAAGGAAGGGCTTACCGCATCGGGATTGTTGAGCGCGCGCGACACCGAGGCCGTTGAGACGCCGGCACGGGCTGCCACGGCGCGGATGCCCTGTTTTACGGATTTGGCGTTGGTCAATCGCATCAATGTAACGTTACATTCGATGAGGCAAACCGCGCGGTAGCGGTAATCTCGTAAATTTGCCGCAGAATATCCGGTTTGTCCATTGCTTGACACAACCGATGTGAGGTCTAAATTGTAACCGTTTTCAAGTCGCGTTCAAATGGCCCGCCAGCTTAAGGCGGCCAGCCGGGAGGAGAGTTCGATGAAGGCCAGGATGCTCGCGACGCACGTCGCGTTGCCCGTTCTCGCGATTGTCGCCGTCGGCGCGCAGGCTCATGCGGCCGATTTCGACTGGACGAAGTTCAAGGGCAGGACCGTCACCTTTCTCGCCAATAACAATCCGGTCGCGCAGGCGCTGCTGACCTACAAGGCCGATTTCGAGAAGCTGACCGGCATGACCCTGAAGGTCGACGGCTATCAGGAGCAGCAGATGCGCCAGCGTCTGGTCACCGTCATGAATGCGAACAGCGACGAGGTTGACGTGTTCATGACGCTGCCTTCGCGCGAGGGCGAGCAGTTCGCCGCGGCCGGCTGGTACGGCGATCTCACTGCGATGGCCAAGAACGAGGTGGCCAAGGAATACGACCCGGCCGGCTTGAGCCAGGCCCTGCTCAAGGCTGCGACCTTCAGCGGCAAGCTGACCAGCATGCCGATGAATATCGAAGGTCCGATCTTCTATTACCGCACCGACATCTTCAAGAAGTGCGGCCTTGAGGCGCCGAAGACCATCAAGGATGTCGAGGCGGCCGCCGAGAAGATCAAGACCTGCGACAGCGCTGTCACGCCCTTTGTCTCGCGTGGCCTCAAGCCCGCGGTCGCCTACACCTTCAGCAACATGCTGCACAACATCGGCGGCAGCTACATCGCAGGCGGCAAGTCGAACCTCTGCTCAGCCAAGGGCAAGGAGGCACTCGACACTTATAGCCGGCTGCTGCGCGACTTCGGTCCGCCGGGTGTGGTCAACTACAGCTTCCAGCAGATTTCGGCGCTCTACCGCAGCGGCCGCGCCGCGATGGCATTCGAATCCTCGAATGAGTTGCGCACGGTGATGGAGGGCGGCGCGCGCCTGAAAGACACCGGCCTGTTGCCGTTCCCGGCAGGCGAAGCCGGCCAGGTGCCGACCACGATCGGCTGGGGCATGGCAGTGTCCTCGCACAGCAAACAGCCGGACGCGGCGTGGTACTTCGTGCAGTGGGCGACCAGCCCTGAGGTGCAGAAGAAAATGGCGCTCCAGGGCATTGCCCCGCCGCGGCCGTCGGTTGCCAAGGATCCCGAATATCGCAAGTGGATCGACGAGGAGCCGGTGCGCAAGGAATGGCAGGCTGCGCTCGACGTGCTCGCTACGAAGGGCTCTTCCGAGGTCGGCTATCCCATCATCGCCAACCCGGAATCGCGCGAGTTCATCGGCCAGGCCGTGCAGGACCTGATCTTGAAGCAGAAGCCGATCGACCAAGCCTGTGCTGATGCCGACAAGGCGCTCGATGCGCTGATCGCCCAGAAGTAGCCGCTTGATGTTGGCAGGCTTGTGCCTGCCGGCGCCTCACTCTCAAGGAAACGGATGCATGTCGGACGCGGCTGCGACACTGACGCAGGACCGGCAAAAGCTGGAAATGGCGGCGCTCTCGGCGCCGGCCGTGATCTTCACGGTCGCAATGATCGCGTTTCCGGTCGTCTATACGATCTGGCTCGGCTTCCAGACATTCTCCTCGACCGGCAAGCAGTCCTTCGCGGGTCTCGCCAATTACTCAAAGCTGATCTCCGACTACGAGTTTTGGCACGGGCTCTGGGTCACCATAGCGCTCTATGTGCTGTCGTTGGTGCTCCAGCTCGTGTTCGGCGTGTGGCTGGCTCTGGTGTTGTTTCACGCCAAGCGCCTGCCGGGAATCGTGCGCTCGCTGTTCATCTCCCCCTTCATGATGCCGCCGGTGGTGGCGGGCATGATGTGGCTGGTGATCCTCGATCCCTCGCTGGGCGCGGCCAATTACATCCTCCAGTCGTTCGGCCTGCCGCCGTCGGACTGGCTGGCGTCGCCGACCTGGGTCATTCCGACCGTCGCTCTGATCGACAGCTGGCAGTGGACACCATACGTCGCCTTGATCGTGCTGGGCGGCCTGCAATCCCTGCCGCCGAGCGTCTACGAGGCGGCGCAGATCGACGGGGCTTCGCCGTTCAAGACCTTCCAGCGCATCACGCTGCCGCTGCTCTTGCCGACCATCGTCACCGCGGCCATCCTGCGCAGCGTCGATCTCCTGCGTTTCTTCGACATCATCTACATCACGACCCAGGGCGGCCCCGGCAACGCCTCGAACACGCTCAACATCTACGGCTTCCGGGTGGGTTTCGAGTTCTTCAACATCGGCTACGCCAGCGCCTTGATGCTGACGCTGACGGCGATCGTGTTCGGCGCGGTGCTCGCCTTCAACCGCCTGCGCGGCGCAGTGGCGTGGTGATGTCATGACGGATGCCGCCAACACCGACCGCTGGATCCGCTGGCTCAACACCGCGCAGCTCGTGCTGGCCGGCGTGCTCATCATGGCCCCGACGGTCTGGATGGTGCTGTCCTCGTTCAAGCCGTCGTTCGAGGTCACGGCATATCCGCCGACGCTGATCTTCACGCCGACGCTCGACAATTATGTCGAGCTGACGAAGACCACGCCGTTCCTCAGCTATGCGCTCAACAGCCTCATCGTCACCGTCGGCTCGACAGCGCTCGGGCTGCTGTTCGGCATTCCCGCCGCTTTCGCCGTCTCCTGGACACGGATCTCGTGGCCGGCGATCCTGACGCTCGCCGCGCGCATGGCGCCGGGCACGCTGTTCCTGCTGCCGTGGTACGTCATGTTCCGGCAAATCGGTATGATCGGCTCCTACACCGCGCTGATCCTGAGCCACGCGGTCATCACGCTGCCGATCGTGATCTGGGTGCTGCTGCCATCCTTCGACGGCATCCCGCGCAGCGTCTTCGAGGCGGCGCAGGTCGACGGGTGCAGCGTCACGCGCATCCTCTGGCGCATCGCGCTGCCGCTGGTGGCATCAGGCGTCGCCGTCTCGGCGATCCTCGCCTTCGTCTTCTCATGGAACTACTTCCTGTTTGCGCTGGTGCTCTCCAACGGCGACACCAAGACGCTGATCGCGGCGGCCTTCAACTTCATCGGAGAAGGCTCGACGCAATGGGGCGCCCTTATGGCCGCGGCGACGCTGATCGCGCTGCCGCCGCTGGTGCTGGCTGCTCTGGTTCAGCGCTGGCTGGTGTCCGGACTGACGCTCGGCGCGGTGAAAGGCTAGGTATCTGATGAACGTGTCACCCCGTCCGAATTCGATCATGCAGGCCGCGGTCTTCCACGGCAACGACCGCATCACCATCGAGCGCGTGGCAATGCCCGACGTCGGCACGGGCGAAGTGCTCGTGCGCGTTTCGCGCACGGCATTGTGCGGCTCCGACTTCAAGCTCTGGCACAAGGGTGCCGAGTTCACCGCCGGGCACGAAATCTTTGGCGTCGTCGAACAGCCCGGTCATCGGCTGCACGGCCACCGATGCGCCGTCTACATTCCGTTGCATTGCGGCCATTGCGCGGCCTGCAAGCGCGGCGACACCCAGATGTGCCTGGAAGTCTCCAGCCTGATCGGTTGGAACAGGCCGGGCGGCTATGCCGAATATGTGCCGGTGCCGGAAAACTGTTTGCTGCCGGTGCCGGACGATATCGAGGACAGCCTCGCGCCGCTGCTGCTCGACACCATCGGCACGTCGGGCCACGCCGTGCGCTTCGTCAGCCGCGTGGTGCCGCCGGTTGAGGCCGGACCTGTTCTTGTCATGGGCGCGGGGCCGGTCGGTCTCGGCGTCGTGCTGGCGCTGCGTGCGCTCGGCTACAACGACATCCACGTCGCCGACCCCAATGCGACGCGGTTGAAGATAGCGCAATCCTTCGGCGCGAAGGCGCATCCCGTAGGCGACACCTCGCAGCGCTTCGCTCTCATCATGGAATGCTCCGGCGCGCATGCGGCGCGCAATCTCGGCATCGAGCTTGTCCTGCCGCGCGGTGCGCTGGTGCTGGTCGGCGAGAACGCCGCACCCTGGACCATCGAGGAGGGCAAGGTGTTCCGCCGCAAGGACTTCTACATGATCCGGACCTTCTACTTCCCGGTCTCGGATTTCGAGCCGAACATCGAGCTGCTGCGCAGGTTCAAGGACGAATACCGCGTCCTCGTCGACGGCGAGTTCGGCCTGTCGGCCCTGCCTGAGAATTTCGCCCGCTTTGCCAGGGGCGAGCTGATCAAGCCGGTACTGGCGCTGGGTTAGGCGATCATGGCCTCGATCTCGATCCGCAACCTCGTCAAGCGCTACGGCAGTTTCACCGTAATCCCCGATCTCAATCTGGAGATCGCGGACCATGAATTCGTCGTCTTTGTCGGGCCATCCGGATGTGGCAAGTCGACCCTGCTACGAATCATCGCGGGTCTCGAGCCGATCACGTCCGGAGACCTCTACATCGGCGACAAGCGCGTCAACGGCGTGCAAGCCGCACAGCGCGACATCGCGATGGTGTTCCAGGACTACGCGCTCTATCCGCACATGCGCGTCTACGACAATATGTCGTTCGCATTGGAGTTGCGGGGAACGCCGAAGGCGGAGATCGATGCGCGCGTGAAGCGTGCCGCCGCGCTGCTGCACATCGAGCCCTATCTCGATCGCAAGCCGAAGGAGCTCTCCGGCGGGCAACGCCAGCGCGTCGCCATGGGCCGTGCGATTGTGCGCAATCCCAAGGCGTTCCTGTTCGATGAGCCGTTGTCCAACCTCGACGCAAAACTGCGCGGGCAGGTGCGGGCCGAGATCAAGGCGCTATCGCAGGAGCTCAAGACCACCATGGTCTTCGTGACTCATGACCAAATCGAGGCCATGACGATGGCCGACCGGATCGTGGTGCTCCAGAACGGGACGATCCAGCAATACGACACGCCGGAGACGGTCTACGAGCGGCCGGCCAACCAGTTCGTCGCCGGCTTCATCGGCTCGCCCGCCATGAACTTCTTCCCGGTCGAATGGCGTGGGGAGCGCGCGATCCTTTCGCAAGGCGCAACGGCGGTGCCGCTGGATGGCGAGACCGCAAGCCGGTTGCGCCGGGCCGGCAGCGCGATCCTCGGCGTTCGTCCTGAGCATTTCGTCGCGGCCACTGATACGGCCGACGGCGTTGCCATCAACGTCAAGCTCGTCGAGCCGCTCGGCTCGGATACGCTGATCCATTTCGATCTCGCCGGCGTCTCCGCGATTGCAAGGGTCGATCCGTCGTTGCGACCGAAGCTCGGCGATCGCCTCAGCTTGCGGCCGCAGCCGGGCAAGACGCATTTGTTCGATGCGGCGAACGGGCAGGTCTTGCCGTGAGCGCATCGGCGAACATAGCAGGTCTTTCGGCGCTCGCGGACGTGGCGTCGGGAGCCCGGCGTGTCCAGGTGATCTGCCTTGGGCTATCCGCGCTCGATCAGGTCTGGCGCGTCGATCGGCTCTTTACGGGCACCAGCGAGAAGATAAAGGCCATCGACTACGGTACCCTTGGCGGCGGAATGGCCGCCAATGCCGCGGTCGCGGTCGCACGGCTCGGTGCCTCCGTCGCGTTCTGGGGACGGGCAGGGGACGATGCCGCCGGGCGCGAGATGCGGTCGGCTTTTGCGGCCGAATGTGTCGACGTCGAGAATTTCCGGCTGTTTGCCGATGGCCGCTCGTCGGTCTCGGGGATCATTGTCGACAGTTCGGGCGAGCGGCAGATCGTGAACTTCCGTGGTCTGTTTCCGGAAGCGGCCGATTGGCTTCCGCTTGAAGCCGTCGCTCGCGCGTCCTCGGTGCTGGCCGATCCGCGCTGGGTGGAGGGCGCCGCGACGCTGTTTCGCGAGGCGCGTGCGCGCGGCATTCCGACGGTGCTCGACGGCGACATGGCTGATGCCGAGGTATTCGAGCGACTGCTGCCCCTGACCGACCACGCGATCTTCTCCGAGCCCGCGCTCGCTTCATTCGCCGGATCTGCCAAAGACGAATCTCTCGCAGCACTGGCGCGCTTCGGTTGCAGTGTCATCGCCGTCACGCGCGGCGAGGACGGCGTCAGCTGGTACGAGAATGGCCGGCTTCACCGGCACGCCGCCTATGCGGTCGATGTCGTCGATACCACGGGCGCAGGCGACGTCTTTCACGGCGCCTATGCCCTTGCGATCGGCGCCCGTCTCGATGTGCGCAACGCCATGGCGTTTTCTGCAGCCACGGCCGCGATGAAATGTCGCCACCCCGGTGGCCGCAACGGAATCCCTACCATCAACGAGTGTGTTGCATTCATGAGGACGAAGCCATGAGAACGATTGGAAAGAACCGCGGGCTGGGCCGCCTTGCTGACGCGGAAGGCCACTTTCGCATGGTCGCGCTGGATCAGCGGCCGCCGCTGTTCGATGCCATTGCGAAGGCGAAGGGAATCACGCGGGATCAGGTCGAATATTCCGACGTCACTGCGGCCAAGCGGCTCCTCGTGGAAAACCTTGCGCCGCATTGCAGCTCGATGTTGTTCGACCCGAATTTTGCCGTGCCCGCCGCGATCGATCTGTTGCCGCCGCGCTGCGGCCTGATCATGACGCTGGAGGAGCATCGCGTCGAGGAGACCGCGGGCGGTCGCAAGTCGCGCGCGATCGCCAACTGGAGCGTGGAGAAAATTCGTGCCATGGGCGGCGACGCCGTCAAGGTGCTGGCCTGGTATCGGCCGGATGCGGACGCAGCGGTAAACGAGCATCAGAAGCGCTTCGTGCGCGAGATTGGCGAGGAGTGCGCCCGCCACGACGTTCCCTATGTTCTTGAATTGCTGGTCTATCCGTTCCTTGGCAGCGCCAATCACACCGCCGATTATGTGGAATCGCCTGGCAAGCTCCCGGGCCTCGTCATCGATAGCGTGCGCGAGTTTGTCAAGCCCGAATACGGCGTCGATCTCCTGAAGCTTGAGAGCCCTCTCGCGGCCAACAGCCTGCCGGCCCGTGACGGCAGCGCCGAAGCCAGGGCCGCGCAGAAGGAATTCGATGCGATCGGCGATATCTGCCGTGCGCGAAGCATTCCCTGGGTCTTGCTGTCGGGCGGCGCCGCGCCGGAAAAATTCGAGCGCGTCCTCGACTTCGCCTATGCCGCGGGCGCTGGCGGCTTCCTGGCGGGCCGCACCATCTGGCTCGATGCCGTCCTGAAGAATTTCCCGGACCTTACGGCGGTTTCGGCGAGCCTGCGCAAGGATGGTCTCGGCGTGCTTGAGCGGCTCAACAGGCTGACGACGGCCAAGGGCACGCCTTGGAAGGCGCGCTTTCCTGTATTCACCGATATCAAGCAGGAGGGTGACTTCGCGCGCGCCTACTGAAATGGTGACGGCTCAAAACGTGTCTTGGTGGGCCCGGCAGGACTCGAACCTGCAACCAGACCATTATGAGCGGCGAACGAGCGTCGTCGACCTTTCGTTTCAGGGGCGAAGTCGCGCTGACGGTCTCATGCTCCGAGCACCGGCTCATTGCCGGTGAAGGCCCTGAGTATATTCGCCGTCAGGCGCGAAAGACCGTTGTCACAGCCGTTCCAGGCCAGGGTGCCGGCATAGGCGATGGAGCCGACCGAAAACACCCAGCCGCCTCCATCGATCGGAAACAGGACCATGTCCGATCTCACCACGTCAGGCCGCTGTGCGCCTCCCTGATCCGGAAGCGAAAGTGTCAGATCCTCGATGACGAGCTGATACTCGTTGCCAAGCCCGGTCGAAGTCCCGAGCACATAGGCATGCTCGGGACTTCCGAGCGCAACGTCGTACCTGTCGACCTCGTCTCCCACTGCTCCACCCAGCACATAGCCGTAATCGCCGACGATTTCCTCAGTGATGCCGTCGAACAATTTCGCCGCGGGCGAATTGTAGCTCGCCTCCAGACGCCGATATCCGCAGCCCCTCGACCATCCCTCCGATGCGAAGCCCACGCCTAGCATCTTGTTCGGGGCGCGGCCGCGCGTGCGCCAGATGCCGCCGGCTTCAGTCGTCGCAACATGGGTCCGTTCGCCATAGGGGGCATCCCAGCAGCGCGTGCCGCTGTTGTCGCGGCGCACCTCGATGACCCAGGGCTTTGCACCGAGCCGGCTCGTCACCCAGTAGAAGCCGTTGCCGCCAAGATACATGACCCGTCCGCCGTCATGCAGGTATCCGTCGAGGATATCGAGGCCGGTTCGTGTCCAGTATTCCGGGTGCGAGCCCGTGACGATTGCCGCGTACCGGTCGGCCAGGTTGCGGCCGCCACGTTCGAAATCTTCGTCGGTTGCGACGTGGTATTCGATGCCGAGTTGCTCGAGCCATTCGATGATGTACATGTCGACGGGAAAGTGACGGTACGAGCCCGTTAGCCAGTTCGGAAAGCCAGGGCGGACGTTGAACAGCGGCCGTCTGCGGCTCGAATAGCGAACCGGCGTTCCGTCGGCATGGGTATCGTAGCAGGAGCGGCCCGGCTCCGGATGTGAGAACAGGTACTGTTCGTCCTCGGGCACCACCTTGTCATGAGGCATCACCGATGAGAAATCGAGCGAGGCCAGGTGGTCGTTCGCATAGGCCAGATAGGTGTTGGTCGGCACCAGGAACAGCACGGGTGCCGAAGTGCCCAGGACTGGCCTGACAAACAGCGGAAAATGATTGCGGCTTCCGCCGGCCTCGAGCCGAACTGCGTAGACTCCGCTTTGAATGTCCTCCGGCAGGCGGAATTCGAGATTATACCTCCAGCCGGCATCCACCATGTCGTCGTCGTGGAATTGCAGCGCACAGTACTGCTCGGGAACTTCGACGAAGGAGTCGCTTCGCCCGTCCCAGTTGCGTCCGGTCACACCGCGCTCGACGCCGTTGACAAGGTGGCCCTGTTTGCCTCCAGCGTCCGGCTCAATCGTCTCTGACGCGAAGTCCCTGCCGAGTTTCCATGCTGCCCATGCCGGCTGCGTGGGAGTCTTCCCTGCGTGCCATGCGGCGATCATCTCGGCGGATGGCTTCGCGAGGTGCAGCGTTGGCGAGTCGATCTTGCCGTTATATGGCTCCAGCGGCGACCCGGACCGGCCGATGCCGGCCGCCGCGAGCAGGAGCGTCGCCGCATTTGCCGTCGCGCCGGTTGCCGCGCAGAGCGTGCGTTGTGCCCCAACCTTGGCATCAAGACGCCTGAGGTCGATGCAGACCTCGCCGTCGCCGATGGAAGTCAGGATCGAATACCAGTGTTTGGCGATGATCGCATCCGGCAAGACCGCGAGCGTTGCGCTGCCCATTCGAAGCGCAAGACCGCCTGAGATGATGACGAGCGCAACGTCGCCAATCGACCAGATGGCCTGCGGCGCGCTCCGCTCGGGGACGGTCGGCCATGCCCAGCAATGGACGCTGATCGCCGCATCGTTGGTCGGTGAGGGAAGCGGAAATTCGGCGTGCGAGCCGACCACCGTGGATTGCACGCCGCCGGAAACGGTGCGGTCGAGCACCGACGAGAAATCGATCACCTTGCCCTCGATCGCTTCGTCGCGCCCGGGACCCGAGACCAGTCGCACGAGGCTTGCGCGGGCGGTGGCGTGCGGCGTGCTGATCGCGAGCCGGACGAAATCGCCGGGCTCGCAGGACCACTCCTCGAAATAAGCCTGGATATCCATCTGACGCCGCCCGCGCTCGCTGGTTAAGTCCGCTTCGGACGCGCGATGTCCGAACGCGCGCCCATCATTCGCGGATCAAAGCCGGCGGGGAAACATCTGTTGTGGCATTCTGGAGTCCGGGAGCAACAACACTGGAGAAGAGGGCAGGCGCGCCGCGGCTGGTCCTGAAATTCCGCGTCACAATCCGCGCAGGAACCGGTCGCCGAGCGCGACCGTTCCGTCGGTGTAGCCCGTACCCAGGCGTCGTGCGGTTTCGGTGTCCGAATGCGAAGCGAGCCAGGCCGTCAGCAGCATGCGCCTGAGCATCACGAACGCAGGCAGCATGGCCTCGTCCTCGCGCGAGACCGGTGCGACGGTCCGGTATCCCGCAAGCCACGACTGCTGGAGCAGGTCTATTACCGGCTCGTGCTCGATGAAGCTGACGGCCGCGGCGAAGTCATAGAAGAACCACGAGAAGCCGCAATCGTCGAAGTCGATGACGCCGAGCCGGTCGCCTTCGACGAGCAGATTGGCGAGGCGGAGGTCGGCGTGAACGAGGCCAAACCGCTGCTCGCCCCGTCCGTAAGCCTCGACGCGCCGTTCAAGTTCGTCGGCGACCCTCTGCAGCAGCCTGCGGCCATCGTCGCGCAGGCCAAGACCGGCGCGCCAGTCACCCCATAGTGGCCGGCGGCCCAGCATGGCATCGAAATCCCAGACCTTGCGCTGGAACGTTGATGGCATTGTCCATCGGCGGCTGTGCGCGTGAAGCCGCGCGCTGGTCGCGCCGAGCTTGCCGAACCAGGTGGCCAGATCGTCCGAGGCGTCCGGCTCCTTGCCGCTGAGGAATTCGAACGCAACGACGTGTCGCGTCGCGCCACTCAGGGGAATGGGGCATAACAGGTGTCCCTCCCGATCGGCGACCGGGCGCGGCGTGAGCACCACGTTGTCCGCGATCACGGCGTCGATCCAGGCGAGCTCGGACGCAATCTCGGTGAGCGAGTGATAGCCGGTCCGCTGCACGCGCAACACGAGTTTCTGCCGCGAGGCCGGATCCTGCGCGAGAAAGGTGGTGTTCTCGGAATGGCTGAGAAAGGCGAGCGTCGCTTGCGATGAAAGTCCCCAGCGCGGCAGGCTCGCGGCAAGAGAGGCCTGCATGCTCTCGATAAGGCCGGGAGTCATCATCGCGGCCAACCGACCGTCTCGGGGTCCGCGAGGTCAAGAAGGCTCGCGATGATGCGATCGGGAACGACGTCCGCAACCGCATTGAAAGGGACGTCGCTGGCGAGCAGGATCGACCGCATGCCGGCGGCCTTTCCCGCTGCGATATCGGTGCCGATCTGGTCGCCGACCATGACGGTCTCATGCCGGGCGGTGCCGAGATGCGCCAGCGCCTGTTCGATCAGGAACGGTTGCGGCTTGCCTAGCACGATCGGCTTGGTATTGGGAACGGCCGCCGCAACCGCGGCCGTGATCGCGCCGACGCAGGGATCGTAGCCGTCATGAACCGGCGTCAGGACATCGGGATTGGTGGCGATGACGGTTGCGCCGGCGAGTGCGGCCCTGACCGCGGTGCGCAGCTTGGCGTAGTCGAGCGCGGCATCGAATCCGAGCACGACGATCTTGGGCTCGACGCAGGTCAGGCGATAGCCACTGTCCTCGATCGCCTCGAGCAGTGGTCGTTCGCCGATCGCAAACACGGGCGTGGTGCGCGGCCAGCGCCGTTCGAGCAGGGACGTCACCGCCGAAATCGTCGTGAAGACCTGTGACGGCTCGGCCGGAATGCCGATGCGGCTCAGCTTGGCGGCAAATTGCGCGGCGGATTTCGTCGAATTGTTGGTGACGAACGCGTAGGGCAGGCCCCGCTCGCTCCATCCGCGAAATGCCTTCACGGAGTCTGCGATCGGGGTGTCGCCGCGATAGGCGACACCGTCGAGATCCGAGATGATGCCACGAATGGGATGGTCGGCCGGAGAAACGCGCTGTTCCAATGCTGGGATTCCGTTCAGTTCCGCAAGCATGATCATATGCTTGCCGGCATGACGTTGCTGCTCTGTGCGTCCATGATTTGTGTACTGCACACCGGAGAGGCGTCCTTGCCTTGCCGTTGTGCGCCACCCTTCCGGGAGCGGAAACCGCCACGCGCGACCGCGGCGTCCCGGGAGTGTCAGCAACGGAATCGTGGAGCAGCAGGAGTCGGGCGATTGCGGCCTTTGGTCTACGCTTTGCACGCGTGAAAGCCACGATTTGTGCAAGACGATCGAAACGGCTGAGTGCCTTGCGGCCTCGAGAGCAGTTTCAGCGTTGCCGAAATCATCGAGGGATTACCATATGATCAACCGCAGAGACTTGATGTTAGGGGGACTGGCCGGAGCCGCGGCATTCGGCTTCGGGCGGGTCAATCCCGACTTTCTTGTGAATTCCGCATTTGCCGCCGAAGGCAAGACACTGCGCTTTCTCGGCGCCGAAGCGCTGACCGGCAACTGGGACCCAACCACCCATACCAATCTCGGCCAGCTCATCGTCGAGGGCTTTGTGTTCGGCTATCTGACGCGGGCGCCGATGCGGCCGGAGAAGCCGGACGAGCTGATCTTCGAGTTGGCTGAATCGATGAAGCCCATCGACACCTATACGATGGAGGTGAAACTCAGGAAGGGCGTCAAATTTCATGACGGGACCCCGTTCACAGCGGCCGACGTCAAGGCGACCTATGAATATGGCTGCCAACCCGATCGTCCGGCGCAGTGGTACCCCGGTCTCGTCACCGTCGACGTCGTCGACGACTACACCTGCCACATCAACACCAAGGCGCAGGGCTATCCGGCGACGCTCTACTACTACCTATCGTCCTTCCTGCCGATCATGTCGGCCAAGGACGTTGCCAACAAGGCGCAGCTCTCGGCGCGCATGAACGGCACGGGCCCCTACAAATATGTCGAGCAGAAGGGCGACACCACCGTTCTCGCCGCCAATCCCGACTTCTTCCTCGGCGCAGCGAAGATCCCGGGTGTCGAGTATCACTTCGTCGGTGACACCACGACGCGCACGCTGTCGCTGTTGAACGGTGAGGCCGACATCATCGAGCGGCTCGAGCAGGAGCAGGTCGAGACCATCTCGAAGGATGCCCGCTTCAGCATCCACAAGGCGGTTTCGGTCGAGAACAAATACCTGTTCTTCCGCTGCTCGAAGAAGCCGTTCGACGATCCGCGCATTCGCCTCGCCGCATGCTACTCGATCGACCGCAAGCAGGTGCTCGACGTGCTCGGCGTCTCCGGCATCTATTCCAAGGCGCACATCTCGCCGGTCAAGTTCGGCTATGCCGAGGTGGCCGACTATCCTGAATTCGATCCGGACAAGGCGCAGAAGCTGCTCGCGGAGGCCGGCTTCCCCAAGGGCCAGGGCCTACCCGAGCTCACCTATTACACGTCGGTCGGCTTCTATCCGAAGACGAAGGAATATGCCGAGTTGATTACCGGCATGCTCCAGGAGCAGGGGTTCAAGGTCAATCTGCAGACGCTCGAAGTCGCGGCGTGGGGCAATTTGCTTTACGACAAGCCCGGCGGCGGTGAGGGCAACATAATCGACTGCGGCTGGTGCACCGGTTCGCCCGAGCCGGATCTCGTCCTGCGCACCCACTTCCACTCCTCCTCCAAGCGCATCACCGGCATCGTCGACAAGGACATCGATGCAGTGCTGGACAAGGAGCGCAACGCCACGACAATCGAGGAGCGCAAGAAGATCCTGCAGACCGAGACGCTGCCGACCATCGCCAAGAAGGCCCCGGCGCTCGCGTTGTTCACCTCGGTCTTCATCCATGCCTACAGCAAGAAGCTGGACGGTCTGTACATCTATCCGAACGGCATGCAGGACATGACCAAGGCAACACTGGCATGATGATTGCTCGGCAGGCCGGGCACGCCCGACCTGCCGGTTCGCGGACGCAGGCCGGACTGGTCGGGTCTGGTCCTCATGAATTGCAAGGGTAGCTCTTCTCGATGTTGATCCTGGAATTCCTGGTCAAGCGGATCGCGCAGGGCATCCTGATCGTCTTCATTACCTCGTTGATCATCTTCACGCTGCTGCGCGTGGTGCCGGGCGATCCCGTGCGCCTGATCGTCGGCGGCATGGCGCCGGCCGACGTGGTCGAGAAGGTCGCGACCAAGATGGGGCTGCGCGACCCCATCATCGTGCAATATGGTCGGTACATGCGCGGGCTGGTACAGGGCGATCTCGGGCAATCCTATTTGCGGCCGCGCAGCGGCATGATCGCGACCGGCGGACAGTATGTTGACCCGACCAAGTCGGATATGGCGCCGGTGATCGATCTCATCCTCGAACGCCTGCCGTTCACTCTGCAACTGGGCGGCATGGCGCTCGTGTTCGCGCTACTGCTGTCGTTTCCGATCGGCATCGCGGGCGGGCTGCACCAGCATCGCTGGCAGAATGCGTTGGCGTTCGGAATGCAGTCGCTGTTCGTCTCGATTCCGAATTTCTGGCTTGCGATCGTTCTGATCCTGTTTCTGTCGGTGAAACTGAAGCTGCTGCCGGCGCTCGGTTACCAGGGATTTTCCTATGTCATCCTGCCGGCCTTGGTGCTGGCGGTGGAGATCGCCCCCTTCATCATCCGCACGCTGACGACCTCGCTCGGCGAGGTCATGCAAGCTCCGTTCATCGATGAGGCGCGGGTGCGCGGCCTGTCTCGCCGCCGCATCGTCTATTCGCATGCCCTACGCAACGCGGCGGTGCCGCTTGTCAACCTGCTCGGGATCCAGCTTTCGACGCTGATCGGCGGCGTTCTCGTGATCGAATACATCTTCGATTATCCGGGCCTCGGCAACCTGACCGTGGTCTCCGTCGTCGGGCGCGACTTTCCGGTGATCCAGGGCATCGCCATCACGACCAGCGCCGTCTTCGTCTTCATCAATATCATTGTGGATTTGGTCGCCTATATGATCGATCCCCGCGTGGAGATCTGATCATGACGGCCACCACGATCGTCGCCGAGGAGCCCGCCGTGCCGGCGGCCCGAATTCGTTCGGTCAACCGCCGCATCATGCTCGCGGCCTGGCGCATGCCGAGCTTCAAGATCGGCTTCTTCATCTTCATGGCGCTGCTGCTGGTCTCGGCGATCTATCCCGAGGTGTCCTCGATCAGTGCGACCAAGATGGTGGTGAAGGACAAGTTCATGTCGCCGGTCTTTCTGGGCGACAAATGGACCTGGGATCACCCGCTGGGCACGGATCAGCTCGGCCGCGACATGCTGATGCGTTGCCTGATCGGCCTGCGCTATTCGCTGCTGGTCGGCGTCGTCACCGTCCTGCTCATCTTCGTCATCGGCTGCGGTCTCGGCCTGTTTGCGGGCTTCAAGGGCAAATGGTGGGACACCGTCATCATGCGGATCACGGATGCGCAATTGTCGATCCCGATGATCATCCTGGCGATCACCATTCTCGGCGTGTCCCGGCCGACGGTGCCGACCATCATCATCGTGCCGGCGCTGTCCGGCTGGCCGCTCTATGCGCGCGTGGCGCGCAGCGCCGCGGTCACCGAGCGTGGCAAGGAATATGTCCGTGGCCTGCGCGTGCTCGGGGCCGGGGACTGGCGGATCCTGCTTCTGTTCGCCGCGCCGAACATCCTGCCGCCGATCGCATTCGTCGCCGTGCTCGACGTCGCCCGCATGATGATCTTCGAGGCGATCCTCGGCTTCCTGGGGCTTGGCATCCAACCGCCGACGCCGAGCTTCGGCAGCATCATCGCCGATTCCCGCAAATATCTGATCAATGCCTGGTGGATCGCGACCACGCCAGGCGTGTTCCTGGCCGTCGCGCTCACCTCGATCAACCTGATGGGCTCGGCGCTCGAGAAGGCGCGCAACCGGATCTATGGAGGTCTCTAGAGATGGATCTCTCGCTCATTCTGGAGGTCGACGACCTCACGGTCGGGACTGCGACACCAGGCGCCGCGCCGATCCTCGATCACATCTCCTTCCGCCTCAACACGTCGGAGATCTTCGGCATCTATGGTGAAAGCGGCGCCGGCAAGACCGTGCTCAGCCGCGCATTGGCGAACTGGCTGCCCGAAAGCCTGGCATACCGCTCCGGACGGGTCACGTTTGCCGGCCATGACATTCTCGGCGCAGGGGCGCGCGAGGTGCGGATCGGCCGCGACATCGCCTATATCGGCTCCAAGCCGCAAAGCTCGCTCGATCCGACGGTACCGGTCGGGACCCAGATCGCGGAGAAGCTGCACAGCGTCAGGCCCGAATGGACTCCGCGGGAATGCCGCGAGCGGGTCGTGCAGCTGCTCGGCGAGGTCCGGATTCCATCGCCGAAAGAGCGCTATTGGGACTACCCGGCAAAATTCTCCGGTGGCATGATGCAGCGCGCGATGATCGTGGATGCGATCTGCGCCGAGCCCGCCGTCCTGATCGCCGACAACATTACCCAGCCGCTCGATGTCACCATCGCGGCACAGATCGTGGCGCTGCTGCACGACCTGTGCCTGCGCCACCGGATGGCGACGATCTACCTTTCGTCGTCGTTGCCCACGCTCGGCCAGTTCGGGGACCGCACGGCCGTGCTCCATCAGGGCCGGTTCGTCGAGCAGCAGGCGTTCGCCGACCTGCTCGCCGCGCCGCAGACCGACTACACGCGCAAGGCCATTGCCAGCGTGCCGCGCATGTGGGCGACCACGGAGGGCCCACCGGCCCGCCGCAAAGCGCAAGACGAATTGCCCCTGATGAAGGTGGAACACGTTGTTCGGACCTATCGCGCACGCAAGCGGGGCACGTTCAATACCTACAGCAACGTGCAGGCAGTACGCGGCGTGACGCTCGACATCATGCCGCGCGAGAATTTCGGCATCGTCGGGGAGTCCGGCTGCGGCAAGTCGACCTTGACGCGCCTGCTGGCCTGGCTGGAGGCTCCCGACAACGGCAGCATCGTCCTCAACGGCACGTCGCTCGGGACGTTGTCGCCGCGCGAGCTGATCCGCGCGCGGAGTGAATTCCAGCTGCTGCTGCAGGATCCGTACAACGCGCTGCCGCCGCGCACCACCGTCGGCCGCATGATCGAGGAGAGCTTGCTGATCCGCGGCAATGTCGCCCGCGCGGAGCTGCGCAGCCGGGTCATCGCGGCGATGGCCGAGGTCGGTCTCGCCGCCGAGCTCTATGACCAGCTCCCGAACGCGCTCTCCACCGGCGAGCGCCAGCGCATCTCGATCGCACGCGCGCTGATCCTCGATCCCAAGCTTCTGATCCTCGACGAGACCTTGACCGCGCTGGACCAGCGCGAGCAGTCAAGGCTGATCGATCTTTTCTCGAAGCTGCAGGAGAAGAACGACCTCACCTACGTCTTCATCTCCCATGATCTCGCAATGGTGCGGAAGGTCTGCACCCGCATTGCCGTGATGTATCTCGGCGAGATGGTCGAGATCGCCGACAACCGCGAGCTGTTCTTCGATCCCCAGCATCCTTACACCAAGGCATTGCTCTCGGCCGCCCCCACGCTGGAGGAGAAGCCGTTCAACCCCGCAGACTTCCTGCTGGAGGGCGAGCCGCCGAGCCCGATCGATATCCCGGCGGGATGCAGCTTTGCCTCACGCTGCCCGAAGGCGTTCGGCCGCTGCCGGCTGGAGACGCCGAAGCTGGTTGAACACACGCCGGGGCGCTTCGCCGCCTGCCACCTGCTCGACGGCGAAGAGGCGCAGGCTGCGGCCTGAGCGTTCAGGGCCGTCGCTTGAACGGCCAGTCCATCGCGAACGAGCGCATGTCTTCCAGCGCCTTGGTCACCTGCAGCACGCCGAGGTCGTCGAAGCGGTGCCCGATCACCTGGACGCCGATCGGCAGATGGCGGGAATCGAATGCCATGCAGATGGTGGAGGCGGGCTGGCAGGTCTGGTTGAACATTGCGGTGAACAGCGTGTGCGCGAGCGGCATCTCGCGCGACACGCCGGGCTCCTCGGCCGGGAAATTCACCACCGGCAGCGTCGGGGCGATGACATAGTCCCAGCCGTCGAAGGCCGCGAGCATCGCCGCCTTCATCTTGGCGATCTGGCCCAGCGCTCGGTAGAGGTCGGCGCCCGAATGTTTCGCCCCACCAAGGCACCATGCGCGAACGTAGGGATTGATGTCGCGTGCGGTGTCGCCATGCGGCGGCAGCGATGCATATTCGAGATAGCCGCGCACCTGGAGGAACAGGTCGATCGGCGCATAGGCGTCGTCGGTGAGCGGAGAGGTGAACGGCTCGACGATCGCGCCGGCGCCCGCGAGCAGCTTGCCGGCCGCTTCGACCGCGCTGCGAACCGCCGCCTCCGCCTTCATGCCGAAGCCCATGTCGGTGAGGACGCCGATCTTCAGTCCCTTCACGTCGCGCTTCAGATGCTCGTGATAGCGCAGGCCATCGGCGGGCAGGCTCCAGGTGTCGCGCTCGTCCTGCCGCGTCAGCACGGTCAGGAGGCGCGCGATATCGTCCACGCTGCGGCCCATCGGGCCTGCCATGCGCATGGTGTCGGCCGGCAAATGCGGCACACGGCCATGGGTCGGCTTCAGTCCGGCCAGTCCGCAATGGGCGGCCGGAAGGCGGACCGAGCCCGCGATATCCGTGCCGACGGAAACATAGCCGGCGCCGGCGGCGACGGAGGCGCCTGCGCCGGCCGACGAGCCGCCGGTATTCCAGGCGAGCCCCCAGGGGTTGCGGGTGATGCCGTGCAGCGAGCTGATGCCCGACGCCATCAGGCCGCAATCCGGCATCGTGGTCTTGGCAAAGATCACAGCGCCGGCCTCGCGGAGCGCGATCGCCGGCGGCGAATCGTAGTTGGAGGGCGGCAGGGCACGGTTGGCGCCGATGCCGTGAAAATAGGGCCAGCCGATCATGGCGACGCTGTCCTTGACGGTCATGGGGACGCCGTCGAGCGGACCCAGCGCCGCTCCCGCCTTCCATCGCGCTTCCGAGCCTTGCGCGCTTGCCATGGCTTGCTCCGGACGGAAGCAGAACAGCGCATTGATCGCGGAATTGACCGCCTCGGCATGGCCGAGCACGGCTTGCAACACCTCCACCGGCGACAATGCGCGCGATGCGTAGGCCTCCGTCAGCCCCGCAAGGCTCATCCCGATCAGTTCCGCTGCAGACATCTTGGCCTCGACAAATGGCGTTCTGGATCAGTGTCCGGATAGCGAAAGTCGCCCCCGTCGGGGTAGTGCCGCTGCCGCAAGGGCATGATTTGGTGGAGCGCGAGGCATCCCTTTTGCATCTGTCTTGATCGAATTTGTCTTGATCGAATTTGTCATCAAACCGGGAGGCCCGCGACAAGCGGGCCGAATGGCACCCGCGAGAGATCAGAAGTCGTCATGAGCCAGTCTGGAACGCAAATCGCCACAGTCCGGAACTACATTGCCGGGCTCCCGGGATGGGGGACGGGCGATATCGTGATCGAGCCCGCCATTCCGGTCCTCGCCTCGCCAAGCTGGCGCGGGGTCGACGGCGCTCCCTGGCGCGCCACCAGGAATGGAAGCGGCGAGAGCATCTTCATCAAGAGCATGGATGTGGATGCCAAGCTCTACATCGACGTTGCCTGCGCCTTCGAGGCGGCCCGGCGCGCATCCGATCTCGGTATCGGTCCCAAGGTGCTTGCGGCGGATCCGGACGCGGGACTTCTGGTCATGGAGGATCTCAACCGTGGCTGGCGGGTCGGCACGCTGGAGCGGATGCTGGAGCCGAAGATCGTCGACGCTGTCATCGCGGCGCGGCGCCTGTTCCAGGCAGGGGCGCCTCTGCCGCGGCGCATGGGAGTCTTCGACGAGATCGAGCATTTCTACGAGGCGGCAAAGGCCGCGAAGGCGCAACTGCCCTCGGATGCGGGATGGCTGGTCAAGGAGCTGCGCTTTGCAGCCGATGCCTTCAGGAAGCTCGACATCAAGCCGGCGCCGATCCATGGCGACGGCAATGTCTCGAACATCCTGATCAGCGACACCGGCGAGATTCGCCTGATCGATTGGGATCGCGCCACGACGGCCGACCCGCTGGAGGACCTCGGCAGCTTCCTCGTGGAAGCCTTCGCGCAGGAGCCGGAGGCGCGCGAGGCCTTCAGCCGCAATGCCGGCGGATTCGACGAGCGCGCATTCAGCCGCACCCGCATCTACGGTGTGGCGGATGATCTGCGCTGGGGCCTGATCGGCGCCGTGCTCGCCGCGCGGTCGGCGCGCAACACCTTTGAGTTCTACAAGTTCGCCAGCTGGCGCTTCGTGCGTTGCCGCATGATGGTCCGAGAGCCGCGCTTTGGCGAGATGCTTCGGAGGATCGCATGACTGTCCGCAGGAAGCTCGGCGAGGGAGCGACAGTCCACGAGCGCAATGTCGAGGCGGCGATCGCCCGCGTGCCGCAATGGCACGGCAAGGGGGCGGCCTATACCCCGCTGGTCGGCGGCCTCATGAATCAGAACTGGCTGGTCGAGATATCCGGCGATGGACGGCGCTACTTCATCAAGGTGCCCGGCGAGGGCTCGGAGATGTTCATCGATCGCGTGACCGCCAACGAGGCTGCGTGCAATGCCCACGCCATGGGCGTTGCGCCCGAGGTGATCTTTTTCGACGCCGCGGACGGGCTCGAGATCAGCGAGTTCCTCGAAGGCTATCGCGCCTGCACCAATGCCGATTTCGGCGATGCCGCCATCCAGGCCGACGTTCTCGACCTTTACCGCCGCCTGCATGCCGGCCCGAAGCTCGGCCAGACCAAGACCATCTTCGACATGATCGAGGAACATATCGAGCAGGGCAGGGAGCTCGGCGCGCATTTCCCGCAGGACATGCCCTGGCTGATGCATCGCTACAATCAGGCCAAGTCGGCGTTCCTGGCGTCGGGTCTCGATCTTGTGCCGTGCTTCAACGATCCGATGCCGGGCAATTTCCTGATCTCGGCGGAATCAGGCGCCCCAAAGCCGATGAAGCTGATCGACTACGAGTTCGCTTCCAACAACGAGCGTAGCTATGAGCTCGGTGTCCTGTTCGCCGAGATGTTCTTCGACGAGCATCTGACGGAGGCCCTGATCGAGCAATATCTGGGCGAGGTGCGGCCGCAGATGGTCGCGCGCGTGATCCTTAACCGGGCGCTCGCCGACATGAAATGGGCGTCATGGGCGGTCGTGAACCGGAAGCTCAAGGACTGGGATTTCGACTATCAGAAGTACGGCGTCTGGAAATACATGCGCGCCCGTGACGTGATGTACGATCCCCGCTGGGATGGCTGGTTGCGGCTCGTCTGAGCCGCGCCGCAGGATGGTTTCCGCAAACTATTGATCGAGGATCGCGAGTGCCTGCTCGAGCAGGCTGTCGTTCGCAGCCGCGATGACCCGGCCATCGGAGTCCGGCGACAGCGGTTGCCCCTGCCAGTCGCGGACGATGCCGCCGGCGCCTTCGACCACCGGAATCAGCGCCATGAAGTCGAACGACTTGAGGGAGGTTTCGACCACGAGATCGCAGTGGCCGGATGCGAGCAGGCCATATTGATAGCAGTCGCCGCCAAACCGCCGGAACATGGCTTTCTGGCTCAGCGCGTCGTAGCGGGCCCAGTCGCCCGGTGTGAAGAAATCCGGCGATGACGTGTAGATCTGTGCGTCTTCCAGCCGCGTCGTGCGGCTCACTTTTGCCTGCTTGCCGTTGAAGGTGGTGCCTTGCCGGGTGCCGTACCACCGCTCCGCCAGCGCGGGCATATCGATCATGCCGGCGGCGATCGAGCCGTCTTTCTCGTCGGCGAGCGCGACGAGCGTGCCGAACAGTGGCATGCCGGAGATGAAGCTCTTCGTTCCGTCGATCGGATCGAGATACCAGGTGTAGCGGTCCCCGGCAGTCGATCCCGTCTCCTCGCCGAGGATGCCGTGATCGGGGAAGCGCGCGCCGATCAGTCGCCGCAGCTCCATCTCGATCGCACGATCGGCGATGGTGACCGGCGTCAGATCCTGCTTGCGTTCGAAGTCGACGCTGGAGCGGAAGTGCGTCACGGCGATCCTACCGGCGACGTCGGCAAGTTCGTTGAAGAACGAAGCGAGCTCGCTTGCGGATAATCTGTCTTGAATGTCGTCCAATGATCGCTCCGGGCGGGAGGCGCGCCGGCGTCGCGGGACGCTCGACGCCTTGCCTTGGGATGGGGCGCTACGCCGTCTCGTGGACCGGCTGCTTGTCGATCTCCCAATAGGGGGAGCCGTATCCGTTGCGCGGCGCCACCCGGGCAGCAGGGCTCTTCGGCTGCGGCGAGCGCGCGCTTGCGGCCGGCTGCGGCGGTGCCACCGGCGTCTGGCGAACGTCGCGCGGCGCCACCTTGAAGTGCCGGCTGAAGCAGCGCGAGAAATGCGACACGTTCTTGAAGCCGACCTCGTAGGCGACCTCCGAGACGGTCCGCCGGCCCTTCGGGTCGGCGACCAGGATTTCATAAGCCCGCTGCAGCCGCTTGGTCTGAACGAACTGGCTGACCGTGGTCTCGTTGTCGTTGAACAGGCTGTAGAGATAGCTGAGCGAGATGCGGCTCGAAGCCGCGATCTTCTTCGGCGACAGCGACTGGTCGCCGAGATGGATCTCGATGAAATCGACGATCCGGCGGCGCAAATGATAGCGCGCGTTGCGTACATCGGTTGCGGCGCCGCGATCCTCTGATCCGATCGTCAGCGCGACGAAGCTGATCATTTCGGTCGCTAGCGCCTGGGGGTTCGGCGGCGGCGAGGCGACGAACAGCTCGGCCACGCTGCGGATCATGCCCGCGAGCAGGTGCGTCATCTGTTCGTTCGGCTTGAAGCGCCGGCTGATGTGATCTTCAACCGAGACCAGCCGGCCGCGCAGCTCGGCGGCCGGAATGCGCAGCATCAGGAAGCGTGCGGTCTTATCGGACGACAATTCGTAAAAGGCGAGCTCGCTGAGCAGGACATACTCGCCGGGACGGGCGATCCCGATGCGGCTGTCCTGGCTGAATGCGACGCATCCGGTCAGGGGAAACACCAGCACATAGGCGGCATCGTGGATGCAGGCGACGCGCTCCCAGTTGCGGGCAAAGGCGTGATCCGGCCCGATCAGCTCGAGATCGAGGCGTCCGATCCGAGTCCGCCAATCCTGCATGGGACCGGGGTCCTTGTCGTTGCCAGCATGAAGGCCGGTGTGGTCCTCGCAGGAAGCAACAGATGTCAGGCGTGCCATGGCTGGGCCTTTCTCAGGGTTGCGCAACAATGATCTCCGTTCCGGCCGCACGGAGAGCGGTTGCCAGGGCTCCCTCTGGTTGCCGATCGGTAACCAGACGATCGATATCGGTCCAATGTGCGAAGACGGTGAGCGCACGCTGGTCGAACTTGCTGTGATCGGCCACCAGGATGGCCTCCGCGGCGCGCTTGGCCATCGCGCCATAGATGGCGCCGGCCTCGTCGTCGGCATCGTTCGCACCGCGCGCGCTGATGCCGGTCGCGCTCACGATGGCGCGGTTGGCCTCATAGCTGTTGATGTTCGCGATCGTCTGCGTGCCGAACACATAGCCCTCGTTGGGGTGATAGCGGCCGGGACAGCAGAGCACGCGGATCGACGGATTGACGGCCAGCGCGGCCGCGATCGCGTAATCATGGGTGATCACGGTGACATCGTGCGCGCGCGAAGCCAGCCGTCTTGCGATGTGAAACGTGGTAGCGCCGGCGCCGAGCATCAGCACCTCGTTCGGCAGGATGAGGTCGGCGATTACCGCGGCCATCGCCTCGCGCTCGGCGATCATGATCGCCTTGCGGTCGGTCAGCGCCGGCTCGAGTGCGAAGGGACGGGACGCTCCGCCATATGTGCGGTTGATAAGCTTCTGCTCCTGAAGCTCCATCAGATCGCGCCGGATGGTCTCGCCGGAGACGCCGAGCACGGCGGCGAGCTCGGAAGCCCGCAGCGTCGGCGCGGCGGTGAGTTGCGAGATGATGTGCTTGTGGCGCGCGAGCTTCGAGAGGCGGTCGCCGTCGGCCTTTCGTGGCCGCTTGTCGGCCGCAGCAGGGGCGTCGTCAGTCATTCCGCTGTCTCTCCGGCTGCAAACCTCTCCAGCGTCCGCCTCATGATCGTTCCCCAAGCGATGTTGTGAGTCCACACCAATTATGTGGCATATTCCCCATTTTTTGGGCGCCGCGCTGCCTATGCGCTTCGCAAAGGGATCGCAGCGATCGCATAAGATACTGAAACATATGGAATATGTTTTTGGAATGCGGAGCGCATGCCTGACGTTCTGATGTCTTGTGCCTGCAATCCGCTTTTCAATTGTGGGAATTCGCACATGGATCCAAGGTCGTAGCGGAACGGCTGGGGCATGATCGCTGCAGGGGACGGCTTTGGTCCGCGCAGGCCGCGGGCCAAAGGGAAGGCGGGCGATGCAGCAGGAAAAAGAGATTCTGGCGTTGAACGCCTTCGATCAGGGCCGGGTGTCGTCAATCGACCCGGCGCTCGGCGAGGCGGTGCAACGGCGCCTGCGTTCCTTCGGAAAGGCCTCGGTCCTGTTCTATCAGGAGCCGATCCGGATGGCGCGCGCTGAAGGCGTCTACATGTTCGACGTCGATGGCCGGCGCTATCTCGACCTCTACAACAACGTCCCGTCGGTCGGGCATTCGCATCCGCGCGTCGTCGAAGCGATCAGCCGTCAGGCCGGCCTGCTCAGCACGCACACCCGCTATCTCAACGACGTCGTCGATGGCTATGCGGAGCGTCTCCTAGCGACGTTTCCGCGCGAGATCGATCATCTGGTGCTGACTTGCACCGGCAGCGAAGCGAACGACCTTGCGCTGCGGGTTGCGAAAGTGGCGACCGGGCGGACCGGCTTCATCGTCACGGAGACCGCCTATCACGGCAACAGCGCAGCCGTGACCGATGTCTCGCCGTCCGCGCGTCCCGGTCAGCCGCTGCCGCCCCACGTGCGCGCCGTTCCCGCACCCGAGATGTATCGCAATCCGGTCGGTGATCCTGGCCAGCGCTTCGCTGAGAGCGTTGCCGCAGCGATCACCGATCTAGAGCGCAGCGGCTTCGGCTTTGCCGCGCTGCTGGTCGACACGATCTTTTCGAGCGACGGTATCTATGCCGACCCTGCCGGCTTCCTGGCACCCACCGTGAAGCTCGTCCACGACCGTCGGGGACTGTTCATCGCCGACGAGGTGCAGCCCGGCTTCGGACGAACCGGGGCGGCGATGTGGGGCTTCGCGCGCCATGGCGTCGTCCCGGACATCGTCACGATGGGCAAGCCCATGGGCAACGGCTTTCCGATGGGCGGCGTCGCCATGCGCGCCGCGCTGCTCGATGGCTTCGCCGCGGAGGTGAAGTACTTCAACACCTTCGGCGGCAACCCGGTGGCCGCGGCCGCAGGCCTTGCCGTGCTCGACGTCATCGAGGACGAGGGCCTGATGCAGAACGCGCGCGAGGCCGGCCGTCAACTGATGGATGGATTGCGTGAGATCGGCAATCGCCACATGACCATCGGAGACGTTCGTGGCGCCGGCCTGTTCATCGGGCTCGAGCTGGTGCGCGACCGCGACAGCAAGGAGCCCGCGGCGGAGCATGCGAGCCTGCTGATCAACCGCCTGCGCCAGCGCGGCATCCTGATCGGTGCTGCGGGTCCCTTCGGCAATACGCTCAAGATTCGTCCGCCGCTGTGCTTCGGCAAGGACCACGCCGACATATTCATCACCGCTTGCGACGAGGAGTTGCGCGAGATCGCCGCGTCCTGACGCGATCGCCGATAGCCCGCGATGTCACCAAAGCCGAAGATTTGATCACCATGGATGCAAGAAGCATAAAAACCGCCGCCGAGGCGAAGGCTCTTGTCGAGGAGCGGGGCTTGTCCCACGTCAAGCTCGGCATCGTCGATCTCGACGGTGTCATTCGCGGAAAATATCTCGCGCGCGACAAGTTCGTCGGTGCGCTTGAGGCGGGCTTCAGCTTCTGCGACATCGTGTTCGGCTGGGACTCCAACGACCAGATGTACGACAATGGTGCGTTCACCGGCTGGCATACGGCCTTTCCCGACGCGACCGCGCGCATCGATCCTTCGACCTGCCGCGATGTGCCGACGGAAGAGAACATGCTGTTCTTCCTCGGCGAGTTCGAGGGCGCCGCGGCCGGGCTGTGTCCGCGCCGGCTGCTGCGCCGCGTCATCGATCGCGCCGAGGGGATGGGCTTCTCGCCGTCCGTGGCCGCCGAGTTCGAGTTCTTCGTGTTCGACGAGACGCCGCACAGCGTGCGCGAGAAGGGCTTTCGCGGCCTGAAGAATCTCACGCCGGGCTGGTTCGGCTATTCCATGCTGCGCGCCTCCGTCGAGTCCGAATTCCATCGTTCGCTGCTCAAGCTCTGCGACGACATGGACATGCCGGTCGAGGGCCTGCACACCGAGACCGGACCCGGCGTGCTGGAGGCCGCGATCAAATACACCGATGCGCTCGCCGCCGCCGACCGTGCCGTGCTGTTCAAGACCTTCTCCAAGGTCTGGGCCGAGCATCAGGGCAAGATGCTCACCTTCATGGCGAAATGGTCGAACGCCTATCCCGGACAATCCGGGCATCTGCATCTGTCGCTGCGCGACCGGGACGGCAAGCCGGCATTTCACCAGAGCGGCAGGCTCGGCGACATGTCCGACATCATGCGCTGGTTCGTCGGCGGCCAGCAGGCGCTGCTTCCGGAGCTACTTGCGATGGTTGCCTCGACCGTCAACAGCTACTCGCGCCTGATCCCCGGCTTCTGGGCGCCGACCGATGCGACCTGGGGGATCGAGAATCGCACCTGCGCATTGCGCGTGATTCCCGGCAAGCCGGCGAGCCAGCGCGTCGAGTACCGCGTCGCCGCCGCCGACATCAATCCGTATCTCGCAATCGCGGCCGCGCTCGGATCGGGCCTCTGGGGAATCGAGCACAGGATCGAACCGGACGAGCCGATCACCGGCAATGCCTATGAGCGCAAGCATGCGCCCGAGCGTGCGTTTCCACGCACGCTGTCGGAGGCAGCCGACCGGCTGGTCGCCTCGCAGGCGGCCCGCAGCCTGTTCGGTGACGTCTTCGTCGATCACTACGCGATGACGCGGCAGTGGGAGGAGCGCGAGTTCCGCAAGGCCATCACCGACTGGGAGCTCGCACGCTACTTCGAGATCATCTGAGACCGATCCTCCCTTGCCAATATGAGTGACATCACGTGAACGATATCGTCTGCATTTCGCCGGTCGACGGCAGCGAGGTTGCCCGGCGGCGCGTCGCAACGGGTGCCGAGGTCGCGGCGGCCCTCGCGCAAGCGCGCAAGGCGCAGCAGGAATGGTCGAGCGTGCCGCTCGCCGAGCGCAAGGCCATGATGCTCGCCTTCCTGCACGAGATGCGGGCGCAGAACGACGAGGTCGTTCCGGAGCTCGCGATGCAGATGGGGCGGCCGGTGCGCTATGGCGGCGAACTGCGCAGCCTGGACGAGCGCGTCCGCGCACTGGTCGATCTCAGCGATGAAGCGCTGGCGCCGATCGTGCCGACCGAGCGCCCCGGCTTCCGCCGCATGATCAAGCGCGTTCCTGCCGGCATCGTGTTGGTGATCGCGCCCTGGAACTATCCCTATCTCACGGCGGCCAACACCATCGTGCCGGCGCTGCTGGCCGGCAACGCCGTGATCCTCAAGCATGCCGCGCAGACCCTGCTGGTCGGCGAGCGCTTCCAGGCGGCACTGCACCGGATCGGCCTGCCCAAGGGGTTGTTCAGGACGCTCACGCTCGACCATGCCATGACCGGGGAGCTGATCGCATCGCGCTCGGTCGACCATGTGAACTTCACCGGCTCGGTCGCCGGCGGCCGGGCGGTGGAGCGGGCGGCGGCCGGGACATTCATCAGCCTCGGGTTGGAGCTCGGCGGCAAGGATCCGGCCTATGTGCGACCGGATGCCGATTTCGATTTCGCGGTCGAGCAGCTCGTGGACGGCGCCTTCTACAATTCCGGCCAGTGCTGCTGCGGCGTCGAGCGGATTTACGTGCATGAGTGGATCTATGACTCCTTTGTGGACGCCTTCGCCGGCCTGACGGCGCGCTACCAGCTCGGCAATCCGCTGTCGCAGGACACGACGCTCGGTCCCATGGCGGCGACGCGCTTTGCCGATACCGTCCGCGCCCATGTCGGCGAGGCCGTGGCAAAAGGCGCGCGGCCTCTGATCGATCCGGCCCGGTTTCCGGCGGACAAGGTCGGTACGGCCTATCTGATGCCTCAGGTCCTGGTCGGCGTCGATCACTCCATGCAGGTGATGATGGAGGAGAGTTTCGGGCCCGTGGTCGGCCTCATGAAGGTCTCCTCCGATCACGAGGCGATTGGCCTGATGAACGACAGCCCGTATGGCCTGACTGCATCGGTCTGGACTGAGGACGCCGCCGCAGCCGAACGCATCGGTGACGGCATCGCAACGGGCACCATATTCATGAACCGCTGCGATTATGTCGATCCCGCTTTGGCATGGACCGGCGTCAAGGACACCGGACGTGGTGCCGCCATGTCGCGCCTCGGCTTCGAGGCGCTGACGAGACCCAAATCATTCCACCTTCGCATCGAGCACTGAGAGCAGCACATGGACGTTCAGATCACCGGCGCCTGGAATTTTCCGACGCGCGTCGTCACCGGCGCGGGCCGCATTGCCGAGCTTCCCGAGGCGTGCAGGACCAACGGCCTCACCAGGCCGCTCCTGGTTACCGATCACGGGCTCGCCAAGACCGATCTCATCGCCGGCATCGTCGACCGCGTGCGCGAGTCGGGCATTCCGCTCGCCGTGTTTTCCGACGTGAAGGCCAATCCGACCGAAACCAACCTGACGGCCGGCGTCGAAGCCTTCAAGGCCGGCGGTCATGACGGCGTGATTGCGGTGGGTGGAGGTTCGGCGCTGGACGTCGGAAAATGTGTGGCCTTCATGGTGGCGCAGTCGCGGCCGGTCTGGGATTTCGAGGACGTCGGCGATTGGTGGACGCGCGCCAACACTGAGGGCATCGCGCCGATCATTGCGGTGCCGACGACGGCAGGCACGGGGTCCGAGGTCGGCCGCGCCGGCGTGATCACCCGTGAGGATACCCATGAGAAGAAGATCATTTTCCATCCCATGATGATGCCCAGGATCGCAATTGAGGATCCCGAGCTCGCGGTCGGTCTCTCGCCGTTTCTCACCATGGCAACCGGCATGGATGCGCTGTCGCACTGCTTCGAGGCCTACTGCGTCAAGGCATTCCACCCGCTTGCCGACGGCATTGCGCTGGAGGGGATGAAGATCGTCGACAGCTATCTGCCGCGTGCGGTCGAGAACGGTCGTGACCTCGAAGCGCGCGCCTACATGTTCGCTGCGGCCTCGATGGGAGCCACTGCGTTCCAGAAGGGGTTGGGCGCGATCCACTCGATATCCCATCCGGTCGGCGCCCGATACGATACTCATCACGGGCTGACCAATGGTGTGGTCTTCCCTTATGTCCTGGTCTGCAACAAGGCTGCGATCGCCGACAAGATTCCGCACATTGCCCGCGCGCTCAATTTGCCGGGCCAAGACTTCCATGCCGTGCTGTCCTGGCTGCTGGCCTTCCGCAAGAAGCTCGGCGTGCCGCATACGCTCGCCGAGCTCGGGGTGAAGGAGACCGATGCCGGAACGATCGCGGCGGATGCCGTCAAGGATCCGACGGCGGGTGCCAATCCGCGGCCGTTGACCGAGCCCGAGTTCAAGCAGCTGACGCTGGCCGCCATTCGAGGCGATCTTGGAAGCTGAGCCGTGCTGAGGCTGCTCGTTCTCGAGGGCAATACTCTGGCCGGCCGGCGACGGATCGCCGAGACGGCGGGCGCAATGCCCGCGGAGAGCTATGCGGCGGTCCTGCGGTCGCTTGCACCTCGCGTCGTCGTCGACATCGCGACGCCGGCGGATGCGAGCTTCGCGCTGCCGCAACCGCTCGAAGCTTACCACGGCATCGCGATCACGGGATCGGCCCTCAATATCTACCAGCGGGAGGTCGGAGCGCTGCGGCAGATCGACCTCGTGCGCGAGATCTTCGTTCGCGGCGTGCCAATGTTCGGCTCGTGCTGGGGCTTGCAGCTCGCGACGGTCGCGGCGGGCGGCGAGGTCGGTCTCAACCCGGCGGGACGCGAGGTCGGATTCGCGCGAGGGATTATGCTGACGGCTGAAGGCCGCGCTCATCCCATGCATGCTGGTCGTGCGGCGGTTTTCGACGCGCCGGCCATCCACAGCGATATTGTCACCCGCCTTCCGCAGTCCGCAACCGTCACCGCCTGGAATACCATGTGCGAGGTTCAGGCGGCGGAGATCCGTTTCGGTCGCGGGCTATTCTGGGGCGTGCAGTATCATCCCGAATATCGCCTGCACGACGTCGTCGCCGTCATCCGGCGCTACGGACAGCTCCTGGTTGACGAGGGTTTCTTTGCCGATCTGGACGCGCTCGCGCGTTATGCCGCCGACCTGTCGGCGCTCGACGTGGACGAACGGCGTGGCGATCTCGCCTGGAAATTGGCACTTCACCGCGACATTCTGAGCCATGATTGCCGGCAGACCGAGCTGAGGAACTGGATCGCATCGCTGGAGCAGACATGACCGCATTGCATGACCTCATCGCGCGCTTTGCCAGGATCGGTGCGACCGACGACGGTGGCGTGTGTCGGCTGGCTGGAACGGCGCGCGACAAGGAGGCGAGGGACCTCTTCTTGCACGAGATCGCCGATCGCGGCCTTGTTCCGAGGATCGATGCGATCGGCAATCTGTTTGGCGTGGCGATGCTGGCGCCGGCGTCCACGGACGTCGTCATGACCGGCTCGCACCTCGATTCCCAGCCGACGGGAGGACGATATGACGGGGTCTTCGGCGTGCTCGCCGGGATCCTTGCGGTCGAGGCCGTCAGGGAGCGTTGCCGTGCCAATCCGGGCGCCGCGCGACGCAACCTCGCCGTCGTAAACTGGACCAATGAGGAGGGTGCCCGCTTCCAGCCCAGCCTGACCGGCAGCTCGGTTTTCGCCGGCGCCCTGAGCCTGAAGGATGCATATACGTGCAGCGACGCAGAGGGCGTCACCCTGGGCGAGGCGCTGTCCGCGATCGGCTATTGCGGGACGACGCCGCTCGAACACAATCCGGTGCGCTATGTCGAGCTGCATGTGGAGCAGGGCGATCGCCTGGAGCAGGCGGTCGCCGACATTGCCGCAGTGTCCGGCGCGTGGATGACGCGCAAGATATCGGTGATGTTCGAAGGCGACTACTCGCACACCGGACCGATGCCGATGGCGCTCCGCCGCGACGCCCTGCGCGCAGCGGCCCGGGCGATCGAGGCGCTGTACCAGGAGATCGCGAGCGAGACAGCGGGCGCCCATGCCTCCGCGGCGCGCATCAGCGTTTATCCCAACTCGCCGAATGTCGTGGCGGGCCGTGTTCGGGTCTGGTTCGAGATCCGGCATGAGGACGAAGCCGTGGTCTCAGCGATCAGCGACCGCTTTCTGCGGCGAATTGAGCGTGAGTCGGGCGAGATTGGCGTTGGTCTCTCGATCGTAGCCGACGAGAGGCGAGCGGGGACCGTGCTCGATCCCGGCGGCGTGGCACTGGTCCTTTCTGCCGCCGCGGATCTCGGTTTCAAGGCCATGACGCTCAAGACCATTACCGGCCACGACGCGCTGGCGATCCAGAAATCTGTTCCGTCCTCGTTGATGTTCGTCCCAAGCCAGGGCGGGCTCAGCCACAATCCGCGCGAGTTCACGGCGCCCGCGGCCCTCGACAAGGGCTACGCCGTGCTGACCGAGGTGCTGTGGAGAATGGTCACCGCGAAGGCGTGAGGCGTTTCGGGTGCGGCTGGTGGGCCCGGCAGGACTCGAACCTGCAACCAGACCGTTATGAGCGCAGCGAACATCCGGAATATCAGAGCATTTTCAACAAAGCTCGCGCATTCTTGCGCACGTTCGTGCGCGTTTGTTCACGGGGTTTCTGTGGGATTTCTGGTGGGCGGCTTCTCTTTCCTTGCGGCTGCGGCCCATTTGATCATGTCGGCTTTCGGGTGGCGACCGGAAGTCATGCGCCGTCGACAGAAACGACGCGATTGACCCAATTCTGACTTATCGAAATATAAAAAGCACTTAACTTGGATGGGGCTGAAGGGCTGAGACGGGCGCTACCGCGGCCTTAACTACGGAAGTCCTTTTGTCGCCGTAAAGGGATTGAACCCCCGTTCTGCAAGAGCAGCCCACGAAGCTGCGCCAAGATGTGGCAATCGGAAATAGAGGCGTGGCTTGGCCGGATCGGTATCCAACATGAACCCAGTCGGTAGCCCTCGGACACTTGTGGCATAGAATCCGCCATCCGGCGACCTCTGGGATTCGATGACAGCGACCAACGATTTTGCCTCTCCAGTCCTGCCGAGCAATTCCAGCAAGAGAGCCATTTGGCCGGTCCCTTCGGTCCACACACCATCTCGGTCTTCACCGTAAGAAAAGCCCTTGTCAACGCTCATTCGCTGTTCGGCGGTAGTAATTGCCGATGCAAATTTCTTGGCCGCTCCGGCGAGTGCCGTTAAGGGCCAGACTTGAGCATCAAGTGCCAAAATCGGATTGCGCGTGACGCCGTCTTCGGCGGTGCCTGCGGCGAAACAGGCGCATGCCGGATCCCACATCGTATTTACGAAGCGCTCAGCAGCTGTTGCCATATCACGCCAGCGCGAATCGCCCGTGCGGGTTGCAAGAAGACCAAACGCGGCGGCGAGGTCAGTATTGTGTTCGGTCGATTTCCATGTCCGTACGTCGGGCGTCGGTTCGTGCCCAAAAGTACCGCCCGTGAAACCGCCAGTACCGCGCGTGTCGGCCCATTGCGCGACCCAGGTGCCAAGCCGTGCCGCACCATCGCGGAACCGAGAGTTGGCACTCACATCGTCAATCGATAGCAAAGCCAACATTGCCCATGCAACGTTGCCATTATCGCTGCCCACCTGATATCGATCTTCTAACCACTTGTTCTGAGTATTGTCCCACCAACCCGGAAGTTTGGCGGAGCCACTCGCCACCACACCCGCGGCGTAAGCGTTCCGGAGCCGTCCATCATGCCAGGTCCGGTCGTTATCGATGGCCCAGAGAATCGCCGTGCCGATCCGAGATGCTTTGTCTCGCTCACCGCAACCGACCAATGCGATGGCGGCCACCGCATTGTCATAAAGGTATGCGGCGCCATGGAGAGGCCCCGATTCCACGGTCGGATAGCTGGGCAAGAACAACGGCCCTGGCGGTGCCTTGTCGATTAGACCAGCGAGGTACTCGCATGCAGACGCTTCTGGTGTTGCTAAAGCCCGTAGTGGAGTGGCGGCCATAATGATTATGAAAGTCGTTACGATCCATACGGAGGTTTCTATTCGGGCCACTTGCTGTTCTCCGGGGTGGACGATGATCCTATATACCCATCGGCGATATCTGGAAGTGGCCCATCTTGGACCTGCGAACGTCGCCAGCCAATGTCCGATTGTCGCGCAGAAGCAGAGGTCGTAGCAGCCGACTTTCCTGTTGAATGACGTGCGAGCAAGCCGTCTCACACGGCCAACCATCAGATCGTTATTTGCGCGAATTCGTCCGCGTTCGAAGACGTTCGTTCAACTTCGTCGTAGAATATCTGTGGGGAAAATCACCGGCTAAGCTGCACGGCGTTCGATAAGTATTTGATCTTGCTGTGGTGGGCCCGGCAGGACTCGAACCTGCAACCAGACCGTTATGAGCGGCAGGACAAGGGATGCAGCCGTTGATTTTTCAGCATTGTTTGTGATGTTTGGCCGCGTTTCTCGCTCTTGGAGGGATCGTTTCTGGTGCGAAACTGGTGCGGTTGGCCTAGCTTCCGATCCCGACCGCTGAACGGCCTGGCTCGTGGGTTCGACTTCCACTCTCTCGCCATTTGTGCGATTTTGTACGCCAAGCTACGATCTTCTACGATCCTAACAGCGCGGTTGAGCGCCTATCAGGCCGTGATCTCTTGGATCATTCCCCCGCAATTGGCTTCCTGCCGCTGCTCGCGGATGCGGTCGGCGACAAGCTTGCTATCTAACACCCTCCTGGAGCCCGGTCGCCGTGTTTTGCGCGGTCAAGCCGCCAGCAACAGCCCGGGAAAGGTCAACGGGCAGAAGCCGAATTGGCGCCATTGGCCTATTCGCAGATGAAGGTCGTGGCCTAGGCTATTGAGGGCCCGGGAAGTCTGGACGACGTCGCGCTCTCTCGATGCGCGGTGTTTTCGACAGCTATGAGCACCATCACCCTCGGGGCGCGGGCGAGCGGACGCAGCCCCGCGTGTTGCAAGTGCAGTTCCAGAGTGTCGTTGGCAGTAGTGTCGAGCAATTCAGAGACGGCTCACGGCAAGTCGTCGTGGCTCCGCAGGAAATGGCGTCTGGAGTGTTGATCTATCCGTTCGCGAACGGCCGTGGGATTAGGTCGCGCGTATCACTTACCCACCTCGGCTCAGTGATCCGCTTAGACAGCTGCAGTGCCGACAACGTCAGGAGCTTTTCCGAAGCACTCGATCAGCATTTCGGTGAGGATTCTTATCTTGCGAGCGGGATGCTGACCTGGTGGCCGGACGACAAATACGCCCGCCGGACGTATCGGATACCGGATCATGACCGCAACAAGCGTGCCAGAGGCCAGATGCTCATGGATCAGCCCCTCGGGGAGATAAGCGATGCCGAGTCCTGCTATGGCGGCAGTGACGAGAGCTGTGCCGTTGTCGGCTTTGAAGCGCCCCTGCGGTCGAACCGTGACGGTTTGTTCACCATCCATGAGCTGCCAGGTTTCAGTGCCCTGCATGAGAGCCTGATGAGAGAGGAGTTCATCCGGTGTTTCGGGCGATCCGTGCACTTTGATATACTCCGGACTAGCAACTAACTTCCCATAGATCGGTCCGACGCGCCTTGCGATTAGGTTAGAGTCCGGAAGATGGCCAAGCCGTATCGCACAATCATAGCCCTCTGCGATGAGATCTACGAAGCGATCAGTGTAGCAGGTGTGGATGCCAAGCTCAGGGTAACGTCGCGCCATTTCGGCGAGCACCGGAGCAAGATGAGTCGGGCCAAAGGTAAGCGGTGCAGCGACGCGCAAGCGGCCGCGAAGTTCACCGGCGGGTAAGATCGTTTCCTTGGCAACATCGATCTCGGCGCAGACTCTGGCGGCGTGATCTCGGAATGTGGAACCCGCCTCTGTCAGAGCGGCGCCGCGAGTGTTTCGTGCGAGCAGCTGGACCCCGAGCTCTGCTTCAAGCCGAGCGAGCTGCCGACTGACGATCGACTTGGAGACGCCGAGCCGGCGCGCAGCAGGTGTTACGCCGCCGGCATCAGCGACCTCTACGAATGTTCGCAGTTCTTCAATGTCCAATTTTAGCGTTCCTGCTTTTGCGACACAGTGTGGCGAGGGCAAGCGCTACCGTATCGCAAATGGGAATGGCAGTGTCCACGTGGACATCGTCGCAGGCGACGCATGTCTTCCCACAAATCAGCTCATCTAATGGCAGCAGAGGATATTCATGACCTTTCGCAACGGCCTCGCGTCGCTTCTTCGTCCCGAAGACTCGGTGCTCGTTTTGATCGATCACCAGCCCTATCAGCTCACGAACTTGAACAGCCACGATCCGCAAGCTGTGGTCAACAACACGACCGCGCTGGCGAAGCTGGCAAAAGCCTTCAACGTTCCGACCATTCTCACCAGCGTGATCGCGGCGCGCGGTGGACTTCTCTTTAAGCAGATCACCGACGTATTTCCGGACCAAGAAGTCATCGATCGTACCTGGGTGAACACCTGGCAGGACGAGAATGTGGTGAACGTCGTCAAAGCGACCGGCCGCAAGCAGCTGATCATCGCGGGCCTGTGGACCGAGGTCTGCGTCGCAATGCCTGTCATCCAGGCCGCCGGCGAAGGCTGGGACGTGACCGTGATTACCGACGCGTCGGGCGGGATTTCGAAGGAGTCTCACGAAGTTGCAATTCAGCGAATGATCGCAGCCGGAGCGAACGTGATGACCGTGATGGCGCTCGCCGGCGAATGGCAACGCGATTGGGCGCGCACCGTGCATGTCGAGGAGTTGACCGAGATTCTCATCCAGCACTTCGCCGGCAGCGGTATCGCTTATATGTGGGAACAGCAATTGCTCAACACTCCGGCACCAAGCGCGGCGAAGTAAATTGAAGGGGGTGGCGGGTGTCCGGACCATGCCTTGCGAAGGGTGTCCGCTGGGCTAGTCTCGTCATCCCCTCTTTCCAGAAATTGGGAACCCAGGACTTCGACCGCTGCCAAGTCCTTTCATTTGCTACGTTACCGAGTAGTCAATTCATGTGGATGACAGGTCCTTGGTTGTCACCCGGCCGCCCGACCGCATCGCCGACGATTGGCCCCAGCGAGACAAGGCGCTGGTCCTCGATGCGATGACATCTCTATTCCAGCGTCGCGACGCAGCGTCTGTCGAGTCGCGCCTGGAACAGCCTGTGCCGGTTGTCATAAGACAGCCCTTTACTCTTTGGGTGGGTAGGGCTCGATGTCCGCAAACCAATAGTGCCTGGCGATGTTCTGACTGTTTCGGATGACGTGGTAGGCAATATCCGGATCGCCTCCTTCGAAAGTGTCCGGATCTGCACCGCACATCAGGCAATACATTCGCTGATGGACGACGCCTGCAAAATATTCCAGCACCGGCGTGGCGTCTCCCTGATCGATTGCTCGCATGTCTTCGGTAGCCTGTTTGAGTGCCTCTTTCAAAGCCATAGAGACCGCAGCAGCCAACGCCGTGTCCGCACGTGTGATTACGTTGATGGCCTTTCTTTCAGTCGGCGTAAGTACAGGGAAACTTTTTGTCACTACTAACCTCTGTGAACTTTGATGGTTTCGCGCCGGCAGTGGGTCGGTCGGCGCCGTATCCGTCGAGCTCCTCTCCAATACGCAGCGTAATGAAAGTCCTGTGTAAGGCTGGTCGAGGTGCAGGACGACGAAGTCGTTGTGGCAGTCACTACATCACGGCATCGGAGCAGCACAGCGATTGGTCTGAGCTTCCTTCAGAACTTGAATCTCACGTAGGCCGAGCCATATTGGACGTCGCGACCGGGTATCGCGCTCGCGGTCAGAAACGGTCCAACGAAAAAGTAGGCATAGGCCAGCGAAACGTCTACGTGCCGGGTGGCTCGCCAAACGATCGACGCCGAAAGCTGGTCTCCGATGTAGCGCTCGCGGCTCTCCTGTCCCGTCCGAAGCAAATTGCCAGCTAACCCGTAGACGCCGTCGTGTAGACTATTTCTCCAGAACAGGTCGTAGCCAATTCCCAGCTGAACTGAGTCCGATAGATTGGCCTTGAACGTGGCGCCCAGCGCCAACAGATTGGGAGCGCCGTTCAAGCCGATTGCAGCTTGACCGAAGTAGATTCCGGTGGGGAATAGAGCGCTAAACGTTCCGAATGTTCCGCTTGCCGGGCCGCCGTCACCGCTCGTCGCCGCCGCTTTCAGACTCACGCGGGGCGCGAAAGGTATGGACTTGAAGGTGTAGCCCGTTTCTGTGGCGAAAGAATAGGCGCTTAACGGAAGACCCGCAAAACTGCCGGCCTGATATGTCAATTCCCAATCGTAATCCCAATTTCCCATCGACCCGAAAGCCCGCGCGCCGAATGTATGACGCTGCTGGTCCCCCGTGCCGCGATCAAAGGTAGCTTGGCGATTGTTGATGCCCAGATAATACAGATCGAGGCCGCCACCCATTGAAGAGACCGCCTTAGTCGCGTAGAGGCCCCAAAACGTCGTGCGGGTGTCCGACGGATCGTCGAACACGGACGGTCGGTTCAGTACCGGTCGGGTGACGAGCGCGGTTGCGTGCCAACCGCCGATATCCAAGACAGCCGAGACTCCATCGAATGCCCGCCGGACGTTCGGTCCATCGCGCACGTCCACGAATCTACCAGAGCCGAATCGAAACTCCTGCCGCCCAAGGCGGACCGTAATATCCGCGCTCGAGAAGGCCGGTACGTCGAACTGGGCAAACGCCTGTTCCAGCCACAGTTGAGCCTCATCCACCGGGCGGGGCCCGCCGTTGCGTCCATCTAATGTCGCGCTGGAAAGTTGCCCGAAGAGCCGGATCCCGTCTCCTAAGTGCCAATCCGAGTAAGTTGAAATGCGCTGAAGGAGGTAACCGTCGCGATCTTGTGGTCCCACCCCCCAATTGGCGTTCCTAAATCCCTCGTACCACTCCCGAACTTCACCGCCCAGCGTTAGATACTGGTCTTTTTGAGGACTCAAAGAAATGAACTTGATGGGGTCTAGGAAATCGCGTTTGCACCCGGAATCACGAAGATAGCTGTAGTCTTCATCCTGACGCAGCAGCGCATAGGGCGGCGGCGAGGGGCAGATCGAATCCGCCCATGCGCTAGAGGAGACCATGCTCAGGACAAAAATCCAAACCCACTTCGACAGGGTCCACGATTCTTTCTGAGTTCTCACGCTTCCGGCGTGGCTGGCCCCGCTAGGATTTCCGCGGATCATTATGCGAGGCTCGCCAGTGGTTACGAGCCGGACATCGCGCCGCGAACCAGTTCCCGTCAGCGGCTCCTCGTTGCGGGCGCATATCGAAGCAGCCTGTCCCCTAGCTGAAGAGATCGCTGGCTTCACCTTCGGGCACTGTGGCATCGAGATCGTCATTGTCCGCCTGTCCCAATCTCGATGAGATCAGGCGATCCCGAATCGACTCGGCTCTTCCGGGAGCGCCCACCATGGCGCCCGCCTGCTCGCCGCGTATCGCTTTGGGACCAAACGCGGTAGTCGCACGACTTGATCCTCTGTGTCGTGCAAAGTGGAACGCAGATTCTGCCGTATCCAGCTGGGGTAGCCTGAACGACGCGTCCAGGCTGGTTCTTTTTCAGCTCGCGGTCGCCGCAACGCTAACAGGCACATTCAGCCCAACCCATGCTGTGCTTCAGTTTTCCTGGCTCGCAGCCGGCGGAGTGGCGTTGGAGGTTGCTTTCGCCAACGTATCAATTTTCGTCCTCAGGCGGATCGACGATGCAGGGCTCTCTCCGTCGTCTGGGGATTCCTGACCGCGTGGATCTCGTATATCGCGGCGGAGAAGATCGGCGTTTCCGGAGTGCCGTCCACGGTCTCGTGCGGCATGGTTATGGGGTGGGGTCAGCATGATCTCCTGTCAGCCGTTACTCGCACGCGATCGGCGGCGGTCTGGGGTGTCGTTGTCTTTCTGCTGGAATCCCTGATTTCTTCCCGATAGGCCTTTCGCTCCGCGGCCTGTTGATCAGGCTCGGCGGATCAGAAGCCCTGCTCGAGCTCCTGCCCTCAACCATGGCGATCGTCGCAGCCGTGATCGTCGCGAGGTTCGCCTGGATCTTTCCGACGACTTACATTCCTCGTGCGTTGATCCCCATGCTCCGTGCGCGGGATCCCTATCCTCCGCTATCCGTGCCCTTCATCATGAGTTGGGCGGGGATTCGGGGAGTGGTCAGTCTCGCCGCGGCCCTCTCACTTCCCGAGGCCTTTCCCGGTCGAGACCTCATCCTGGCGGTGACGTTCGCGGCACCCGAAAATTTCATTCATACACGTAGTTGAATTGGTGGTTTTGGCCTACAAAAGTCGAAAATTCTCTATCTTTCAATGAGGATTGACTGACACTCTCTCCGCATTTGCACGATTCTGCGCGCCAGGCTTCGATTTTCTACGATCTCGTACGTACGATCGTAGCGTTTGAACGTAAGCGGGGGTGACGCCGTGCGAACCAACAGCCTCCTGCTCTGCTGGAAATTATCGGCAGATCTGAAATGTCATTCTCCGCTTTGGGAGATGCAACAAGCCGACGTCCTGATCGAACGATGCGGCAAGAACGGACAGCCCAGCTCTGCGACCAGAAGCAATGGTGCCGCGGATTTCCGTCAACGCAGCCTCACGGTAGTGTAGACGGTCACTCAACTGTGGCGAGGCAGCGAGCAACCCGCGGGTGTAGAGATGTAGCGCATGCGCGAAGAGCTCCGTCGGCAGGGGTTCTCCCAATTTCCGTCCGGCGTACATGACGACCGACGCACGCGCGAAATCGATGCGCAAGGCGGAGCCCGGCGTCGCTGTCAGCAACAATTCGCGCGTCGCGGTTACGATCGTGTCGCGCAGCCTGGGAGCCGTTCTGATTGGGCGTCCCTGTGGGGCAGGGAGCCTTGCTGCGGCTGATCGCTTCTTCGTCGTTTCGCTCACGCGCTCTCATCAAGTTTCATGCCTCTTGACATCCCGCAGCCCCCGTGGGTACGAATATAAGAAATTCCTCGCATGAGGAAATAATTTGAAGCGACGGAGCGCGCGAATGTCAAGCGCGGTGCTCAGATGAGACTTGCGTCGGTTTGCGCAAAATAGGTCGTGTCGTGAGACGCGAAATGTGTTGGGCGGACCAGGCAGCCATAAGCGATGACCCCAAGCAGGAGGGTCGCGCGGGATCGGTTCGATCCTGCTGAAGATCGCGAGATCGCATTGGTAGGAGAGGCGCTTGGAGGGGGACAAGATGACGTCTCATTGAAGACTATGCCGTTCGCGCATCCCATCGGCCCAGCCGCGAGGGACGCAGAACGATGACGATATTCTGACTTGAATGAAGACAAGTCGCGCGGATTGACGCGCCACGGCTTTGATTGGCCCATCGCGGGCTTGCATCGGAGCTGATGCGCGCTTGGCGCTCCCTCAAAGTGAGCGTCGTCGGCTTAGTGCGATGACACTGTAGGGCATCGTTGAAGTTGCGGGGTCGGGTGGTGTGCGCAGCGAGCGATGACGAATGCCTGAGTATATTTTTGGCGTTGCGGCAAACGTCGTGACATTAGGGAGGAGAAAGACAATGCTAAAGCAGAGCTGCGCACTTGTTGTCGCGGGATTCGTCGCGCTGTCTACGACACCTGCGCATTCATACGAAGCAAGTTCAGCCGTGGCCATGCCTGGGTTGTTCATCGGAACGGCTGCGGCGGCGCCACCGCCAGGCATCTACGGGTTCGATCGCGTAAGTACGCTGCAATCGAATATCGCCGGTCCGGTGACTAATGTCATTGGCAACAACACGGGCCTGCAAGTCGGCGCCGTCACCCAAGGTTTTGTGTTCGTTCCAGGCTGGACATTTCTCGGCGCTACCTATGATGCGGCGCTGGCGTTGCCGTTCCAGATGCAAACCGTCGGAAGCCCGGTGAACGTCCAGGCAAGCGGCATGTACAACACCTATATTGCGCCGATCGAACTGAGCTGGAAATTCGGAGATACCGGCTTCTTTACGAAGGTTGGCTTCGGCATGTATGTGCCGGATGGCACTCAAACCGGGGTCGCCAAATTGAGCAATGTCGGCGAGCCGTATTGGACGTTCATTCCGCAGTTGTCGCTGTCCTACCTGAAGAACGGATGGAATCTGACGGCAAACTTCTACAACGAGATGAATACGGCAAATGCCGTGACCAACTACACCACCGGCAACATCTTCCATGTCGACCTCACGGCAACAAAGCAAATCGATCGGTGGACCATCGGTCCGGTGGGATATTACGTTGGGCAGATAACAAGCGACAAATCGAGCGCGTTCTACGGTTACAAGATCCTGAACTCCAACCGCTATGATCGGATCGCGCTCGGCGCTCTCGTCGGCTACGATTTTGGTCCTGCACAGCTTCAGGTATGGGCCACGGAACAAATCTATACGGCGACATCGGGGGCGACGTCCGGAGGGCCGGTCAATCTCTCCTCCGTTCCAAACGGGTTCAGCGTGGCCGCGACCCTGCGCTATCGCATCTGGGCTCCAGACCAGGAGCCCATGCCAACCAGCCGGCCCTTCTTCATGAAGTAGAAATTTGGTCTCTGTTGCCCCAATCGACCCGGCGATGCCCCGCCGGGTCGATTGGGCGATGACGGTTTGGGGCCGTTATCATCGAGTCCTGGCGACCGGATGAGACGACCGCGAGTAGTGAATTAGCCAGAGAGTAAGGCGCTAGAAGATGACTTCCGGAATTGCGCAAGATCCAAGCGGCGAACTGAGGGCGGGGCGGTTGCTATGGACGCCCGACAGCGCGCGGATAGATCGAGCTCAAATCACCAAGTTTCTGCGCTGGCTTGACCGGGAGCGGGGCCTGACATTTGTTGACTATAACGAGCTTTGGCGCTGGTCCGTCGCAGAAAGCGACAGCTTTTGGCGCGCGATTTGGGACTATTTCGAAATCTGGGGTGATGCTCCAACGGAAGTGCTTCATGGGACCGACATGTTCAAGGCTCGCTGGTTCCTGGGCGCGCGTGTCAACTACGCGGAGCACCTTCTGCGCCATGAAGGCGTCGCGACTTCCGAGGAAGCCGCGCTGGTCTATTGTTCGGAAGTCCGCCCCGTCATGACGATGACGTGGAGTGAACTCGGGCGGCAGGTACGCCGATTGGCAACGCGGCTGCGCCAAATCGGCGTCGAGCCGGGTGATCGGGTCGTTTCCTATATGCCAAATATTCCGGAAACGGCGGTGGCCATGCTTGCGACCGTCGCGATCGGAGCAGTCTGGTCGTCCGCGGCGCCGGAGTTTGGCTCTAAGATGGTTCTTGAGCGCTTCGGTCAGATTGAGCCCAAAGTCGCGTTCTTTGCGGACGGCTATCATTTCAACGGTCGCATGTTCGATCGACGAACCGAGATCGCCGCGATCGCAAACGCGTTACCGAGCCTAACGACCCTCATCTGGCTTCCGTACCTTGGTCTTGATCGCGATGTCACGATCAAGCCCCCCATCGTGGAGTTTACCGAACTACTATCCGGGCCAGAGATTCCGGCAGCGGATTTCCAGTACGAACGGGTGCCGTCTGATCATCCACTATGGATACTCTTCTCATCCGGAACGACCGGACTACCAAAGGCTATCGTTCATGGCCATGCGGGAATGATCGCCGAGCATCTGAAGGCGATGGCTCTCCATTGCGACCTCGGGTCTGGCAAGAGGATGTTCTTTTACAGCACCGCCGGCTGGATGATGTGGAACGCGGTCATGGCCGCGCTGATTGTGGGCGCGGCCGCCATTCTCTATGACGGCAGCCCGGTTCATGGAGGTGCCGACGCGCTTTGGCGAATTGCCGACGAGACGGGAGCTACGCTATTCGGTGCCAGTCCCACGCTTGTCCAGACAATGAAGAGTGAGAATGTCTGTCCGGCTGCCAACTTTGATCTGCGCGCGCTGGACACCGTCATACTTGGCGGGGCCCCCTCTACACCCGAAACGTTCGGTTGGATTTACGAGAATGTCCGGTGGGATCTCTGGGTAACGTCCCAGTCCGGCGGTACGGAGCTTTGCAGCAGTCTTCTCGCCGGAAATCCCACGCTTCCGGTCAATGCCGGCGAGCTCCAGGTGCGCGCGCTGGGGATCGATGTCCAAGTCTGGAACGACAGCGGCGAAGAGGTGGTCGATGACGTTGGCGAGCTGGTGGTCGTCAAACCCTTTCCATCCGCGCCGCTCTTCTTCTGGGGCGATGCAGACGACGTTCGCTACCATGACAGCTATTTCAGCACGTATCCGGATATTTGGCGTCACGGGGACTTCGCAAAGATAACTTCTCGCGGAAGCGCGTATGTTTATGGCAGGTCGGATTCGACGCTCAATCGCTTCGGCGTTCGTATTGGCAGTGCTGAAATATACCGCGTGTTGGAGCAGATACCGGAAATCGCCGATGCATTGGTCATCTGTTGTGAGATGCCCGGGGGCGGATTCTACATGCCGCTATTCGTTGCCCTGAAGGCGGGACTAGGACTCGATGGGGGCTTGAAAGCTCGAATCGTTGACAAGCTACGTGCCGATGCCAGTCCTCGGCATGTACCGGATGAAATCCACCAGGCACCTGCCATCCCTTACACGTTGACGGGCAAGAAGATGGAAGTGCCTGTGCGTAAGGTGGTCATGGGGGTACCGTTGGAGCGGGCCGCAAGCACCGATGCCATGGCGGATCCGGTTTCACTCAATTGGTTTGTGGAATTCGCTGCGCGCGGCAAGGCAACACGCGACTCTGTCTAGGCGCCGCTCGAGGGCGGCTGAGCGATGCAGTGCGGTCAATCCGTGCTAGTTCGATCGCTGCTTCATGCCCTGTGCGAATATCCTTGCGACGAACTTGCCGTACTCTTTCGTCAATTCGGCATCGAACCGCTCGCGGCCGAAGAATTGCTGGACGAATCCTTGTTCGCGAATTGGGAACGCGCAAATGGCAATCACCATCATGCGAAAGAACTGAAGCTCCCGCCGCGTCATTCGAATGCTATCCGTAGTGCGGATGGCCTGTTCAATTCGAGCCGTCGGGGAATCGACAAACGCATCTCTCATCTTGGATCCAGCGGGCGCACTGAGTCGGCCGATTTCTCTCACCAGGAGATCGTGCATGTAGGGAACGCTCTCGATGATTCTCATCATCACGGTCATGACTTGATCGAGGAGATCCTGAATGTCCCCACTGGGAGGAACCTCGTATTCGCTCCTCCTGAAATCGTCCATGAACGTCAGCGCGACCGCGCTTAGCACGTCGTCCTTGCTTCCAAAGTAATACCGGATAAGGGCGGGATCGACCTTCGCCGCCCGTGCGATATCGATGCGGGATATCGCGTCGGGCGGGCTCGTTCGAAGTAAGTCCCGCGTGGCCGCGATGATCTTCTCTCGCAATGCCTGCGAGTCATCCTTCGGCGGTCGCCCCTGCCGGCGCTGGGTCTTGGGCTGCTTGGTCGCCTTCTTGCTCATATGAACTGGATCGGCTCGCACTGCTCATGTCTCTTGACACTCTTGTCGCCTTCATGGCAAGAAACTAATAATTCCTCTATCGAGGAATTAATTGACGGCGACCTTGTGGGCGATTTGGGATGGCCTGGACGACTTGGTCCACCGGGATTCCCGTGAAAAATCGCATCGTCACGCGTCGAGCCGCGAAGAGGGGGAGGGGATTGTCCGTAGGTACCGCGCTTTGACCCACACGCCGGCCACAGCCGGAAACGAACATCCACGGCGCTTGATGGCCGATCAAGGCGCGTGGCTACGCCGGTCTCATGCTGGGCCGCTCATCGGCAAGTTGATTTTCTTCGGAGACAGGCACGAATGAAGCTTCTCAGATACAAGCACCAGGATCGCATTCGTGTCGGCGCGTTGACCGAGCAAGCGATCGTTGATCTGACGGATGTGGCCGCCGGTGCGTGCGATTTGCTCCCTCTGATCGAGGGATGGCACGCGCTGAAAGATGTTGTGGTCAGGCGCCTCGACGTGGCGCCTCGAATTCCGCTACCGGACGTCAAGGTCCTCGCGCCGATCGCACGTCCCGGCAAGGTGCTTGCTATCGGCTTGAACTACGCGGATCACATCGCGGAGACCGGGCTAGCGACGCCCGAGCGGCAACTCTGGTTTACGAAGGCAAACACCAGCATCACCGGTCCTTACGATCCTATCGATTTGCCGATTGTCTCGTCGTTGCTCGACTATGAGGCCGAACTCGTCGCTGTGATCGGTCGCCGCGCCAGGCACGTCGGTGCTGCGCGCGTTCGCGATTATATATTCGGGTTCTGCGCTGGAAATGACGTCTCTGTCCGTGACTGGCAACAGCATAGTTCGCAATGGTGCGTCGGCAAATCGTTCGACACGCACGCGCCGTTCGGGCCATGGATCGTTACCTCCGACGAGATCGGAGACCCGCATCGACTGGATGTGAAGTGTCTCGTCAATGACGAGATCCGACAGCATTCGAATACTCGTCATCTCGTATTCAACGTATTCGAGCAGGTCGAATACCTCAGTCGGGCCATGACGCTGGAGCCTGGAGATCTCATCTTCACCGGGACGCCTGGCGGCGTCGGAGCGGCGATGAAACCGCCCATATTCCTCAAGGCCGGAGACCGCACGCGCGTGGAAATTGAAGGCATCGGCTTCATCGAAAACGTTGTGGTGCCAGAACGGGTCGACGGCGAAACCGCGAACTGACCGCGCCTGCTGAGTTCTGCAGATATGGAGAGGTGTGATGCCCAAAGTGTTTCGAATTGGCTACATCGAGCTCGCTACGCCGGATGTGAGACGTCAGGCGGAATACTATGAGAACGTGATCGGTCTGCGCCAGGTTGAGGAGAGCGCAGACGCAGCCTATCTGAGCATCGGACTCGACCACCATAACGTCGCACTGCGACCAGCCAGTGCGTCGGCGCTGTCGTGCATCGGGTTGCAGGTCAATCAGGACGTGGCGTTGAAAGACTTGGCCAAGGACCTCGAAGGCGCGGGCCACAGGGTTCTTTGGAAGAAGGACGCTCGTCCGGGCGTTTCGGAGCTGATCGAGGTGACGCCGTCGGGATCGATTCCGCTGCAACTCTTCAGCGCTATGACGATGTCGGCGCCAGGGTTCTCCGAAAAGGGCATCAGGCCGGTCCGTCTCGGCCACGTGGCGATCATGGCGCCGGACGCAGGCAAGGTCGTGCAGTTCTTTACCGAGTCGCTCGGCTTTCATACCACGGACTGGTTTGTGGATGTCGCGACCTTCCTGACGTGCAATCCCGATCATCACGTCGTGAACGTCATTCAAGCCGACAGAAGCAGGGTTCATCATATCGCATTTCAGGTCCAGGACCGTAGCCATCATTGTCAGGCGGCTGACCTTCTCGCCAAGGCCGGCATTTCGACCTTGTGGGGTCCGGCAAGGCATACGGCGGGTCACAATTTTGCAGCCTATCATCACGATCCGGATCGAACGATCGTCGAGCTCTATACGGACATGGACGTTCTGCTGCCGGATATCGGAATCTTTGAGCCGCGACCATGGCACGAAGATTTGCCGCAAAAGCCGAAAGTCTGGCAGCCGGGCACGTTCAACACCTGGGGCACGCGTTTCGAGTTCGACTTCAGCGTTGATTGAAGCATTCTAGGGAGACACCGAGGTGGATGCGCACAAAGGCGAACTGTACGACGTAGCTGTTGTGGGGTGTGGGCCGGTAGGCCTGGTCCTCGCCCGTCTGCTTGGTAACAAGGGTATTCGTGTTGCGGCAATCGATCCAAACAGGCTGGTTTGCCAGCATCCGAGGGCGACCCACCTCGACGACGAAACGATGCGGACGTTGCAGACTGTTGGCGCTACCGCAATGGAACGACGCTTCCTGAGAATGTCGGGATGGACGTTGCGTAAACGAGATGGCACGCCGTTTCTCACGTTCGCCCATTCCGAGGAAGAGTCGGATCAGGGCTGGCAGGGCGACTACCAGTTTCATCAGCCCGATTTCGAGTCACAACTGCGCGGTGACTTGGCCAGCGATCCAAACGTCGATCTTCTATTTGGCTGGGAGGTCACAGATCTCCGCCAGACGGATGAAGGGGTCGTGCTCAGCTTGAGGGATCGCAAGTGCGGCGACACCAGGGTCATGCGTGCGGCGTACGCGGCTGGTTGTGACGGCGCCGGTTCGTTCGTGCGCCGGTCCATGGGGGCAGAGGTCGAGGATCTCAAAGGGACTCAGCGCTCGCTGATAATCGACATCTATCCGTTCGAGCATCCGGACGGGCTGCCTCGCACCAGCGGATTCATCGTTTGCAAGCAAGAAATGCCGCTCACCTATGTGCCGATCTTTCCTCCGATGCTGCGGTTCGAGTTCATGCTGAGCAGCGGAGACTCCGCCCACGAACTGGAGCGCCCCTCATCGATCTACAAACTCCTCAGTCCATGGATCGCTCCCGGTGGCTATCGCATCATGCGTACCGATACCTACGAATGGCATGCCCGACTTGTGAAGGGCTGGCGTAATGGACGGGTGCTCCTTGCGGGCGACGCAGCGCATGAGATGCCGCCGATGCTGGGCCAGGGCATGTGCTCCGGGCTCAGGGACGCTCTGAACCTCGCCTGGAAATTGGCATCCGTCGTGAAGGGAGGCTGTCCCAGCCTTCTCGATACGTATGAGACGGAGAGGGCGGCCCACGTCCGTCCCTACATCGTCGAGTCTGCCAGGCAATCCAATCTTATCGAGGGATTTGGCAGCGGCGACGGGATTCCCACGCTTGCGGAGCCTCAGGTCATCCCCCGAATGCGTCCACCTCTTGGTCCAGGACTTGTCGAGGAGCCGACAAGCTCGATCGGTCAACTGGCGCCGCAACCGCGATCGAGCGATGGTGCCCGCCTTGACGACGTCACAGGATACAATTTCGTCATCCTGGGGGCGAAGGACAGCATCGGAGCGGTCGACAATGCCACGCGTTCGCTTTGGTCCCGCCTGGGCGCTGTCGTATCGCCCGGCACTGGCGACCGCGTCAATCAATGGCTTGCTGCCAACGGTGCCGACGCGGCAATCGTTCGTCCCGATAGATACTCTTATGCGTTTTGCAGGGGTCCAGAGGAATTGGTCGCTGCCACAAGAAAGCTTTCGGAGCGGTTGTTTCGCGCGGAGGCCATGGCATGACGTTGTACGCCTCGGGATTGAAATGGGGGGAAGGGCCGCGCTGGCAAAATGGCGCGTTGTGGGTGTCGGATACTCAAGGGGCCCGACTATGGACAGGCGCTGGCGGGAAGTGGAGGGCGTTTGAAACGCCGTCCGTATCGAACGGCCTTTGGTTTCTCCCTGACGGCAGGCTCGTCGCTGCCATGATGCACGAGAAGCGGATCGGAGTCTGGACGGGGGCGCAATGGGACACATACGCGGATCTTAGTTCATTGTCGCCCGGTCCGTTGGGCGACCTCGTCGGTGACCAAAATGGAAATTTGTACGTCGACGATGTTGCGTTCTCTGCGGCAAACTGCGAGCAGCCCCGACCCGGCCGCCTCTTGTTCGTTGGCTCCGATCGGACGAGCCGCGTCGTCGCCGAAGACCTTCACTTTCCAAACGGACTCGCTTTCACGGACGGCGAGCGCAGGCTGGTGGTCGCCGAGACATCGGCGCAGCGGTTGACATCGTTCCGCGTGGATGCGCAAGGCGACCTGCACGAACGTCGACCTGTCGCCGATATCGCAGCGCTTCTTGGGCCCAATGCCCGGCCCGACGGCATTTGGGCGAGCGAAGAAGGCATCTGGGTGGCCACGCTCGCGGGACATTCGGTTGGATTGGTGCGCGATGGGAAGATTCTGACAAGCGTCGACACCGGGACGGGCTTTCCGATCGCCTGTTGCGTGGCTGACGATTCACGTTTGTTTGTGACGATTGCCGCGACGCGCGACCAGTCACTTATGACCGCGATCGTAAACAAGACTGTCACGACGGATGTCGTGGTGTACGACGTCCGCGATCTCGTGCGCGCATCGCCCTCAGCCACTTCTTGACAACGAATGTGGACATCGGACATAATTCCCTAATAAGGGAATTATGTCCGATAGCCGGTTGGTCATCGCTCGAAGCGGGCTGATATCGATCGGCTCAATAAGGCAAGTCGACTTGCCGCAAGAGGAGGAAAAATGGGCGCGAGACAAATGTGTCGGCGTTCCGCAATCGGTCCGAAAGGGCCACGCGATTGGTGTGCTCTGCAGGTCATCAAGCGCTCGCGCTCGGCCGCCGTCCGCAATGCATTCAATAAGTAGCCGACGGGAGAGCAGCATGTCGAACAGCCGTACGATTGATTTTCACGCCCACATCCTGCATCCGGAGCTCGCGTCGATTTCGCAGGATAAGGTCGTCTTGACCGGCTTTGGAGCGACGTCACCGCGTCCCCGACCGCCGGGTTCGCGCGCCGATGCGTTCTTCCAGCTCATGCTGCGGCCCGATCTTCACGTGGCCGAGATGGACCGGCGCAAGATCGACGTGCATGTGCTGTCATCGAGCACTGTGGTGCAAGGCACCTTCTGGGCAAGGCCGGATGAGGAGCCTCGTCTCTGTGCGATGATGAACGACGCCATGAACGATTGGGTCTCGTCCTATCCCGATCGGTTCATCGGCTCGATTGTCTTGCCATTCCAGAACCTGGAAGCAACGCTTTCGGAAATTGAGCGCTGCCGCACGCGCTTTGGGTTCCGTGTGGTCAATGCGCCGGCCAACGTTAATGGTTGCTATCTCGGCGATCCGTCGTTCAACGACTACTGGCGCATTGCTTCCGAGGCTGATCTCGTCACCTTCATCCATCCCGACGGCGTACGCGATCCATGGTTCCAACGGTACAGCCTGTGGAATTCGGTCGGACAGCCGATTGAGGAGACGAAGGTCATCGCCTCGCTGATCTATGAGGGCGTGCTCGAGCGTCATCCCGACGTTGCAATCGTCATCTCCCATGGAGGCGGCTATGCGCCGCTGTTCATGGGACGCCTTGACCGCAACGTCACCAACATGCCGGACAGCACGGTCAATATCCGGGGATTTCCTAGCGACTACATCAGGCGGATGTCCTACGACATCTGCGTCTACGACCCCGCCGCACTGTCGCGGTTGATCGAGCATGTCGGCGCCGATCGCCTGCTGCTTGGCTCGGATTTTCCTTTTGGTGATCCCACCGCGTTCCATCTGCTCGATCAGGTTAAGGGCTTGTCGATGGAGGATCGTCAAAAGATCACTGGCGGAAATGCCTCCGCGCTATTGCAAGTGACAACACGATCGCACTGACCCGGCGGGACCACGCGGCGCGACGTGGGTTCCGCACGTTAACGCTTGCTTAAAACAGCGGCACAGGCCGCGCAGAGGGGGAAACCATGACTAGATCGAAGCATATCCTGGCAGGCGCGGGGCCTGCCGCATTGGGATTCGACGCGGCGTCACGTCCATCGCTGGCCGAAAAGGTGGGCGCTATTCCCTACGATCGCGCCTGGGGCGTGCTGATCGGGGCAAGTCTGTGCATGTTTTGCGGCATACCGTCCGTGATCTATTATACGATGGGCGTATTCGTTCCCGAGATCATTGCCGATACGCACTGGTCGGCGCCGGCGGTGGCCGCCGCGATCGGACCAGCCGCGCTGATTGCAGCTTGCACCGCGCCGCTGGTCGGGCGGTTGAGCGACAGGTTCGGCGTGCGCCCCCTGGCCTTGGTCGGCGGCCCCGCGTTTGGCTTCGGCATCGCGTTATTGGGCTGGGCGTCGAATAGCCCCAATAGTTTCGCTGTCCTCACCGTGGTGATGTTTGTCCTCGCCTTCGCAGGCTCGCCGATTTCGTATGCGCAGGCGCTGACCGGCTGGTTCGACAAGCGCAGGGGTCTCGCCTTGGGCATCATGTTCTGCTGCGGAGCCATTGGCATCGCGGTCTGGCCCCTCTATGCAGCCAAGCTGATCGCATACCTTGGCTGGCGTCATGCCTATATGACGATGGGCGCTACAGCGGGCAGCGTCATTTTCCTTGCCGCGCTTCTGCTGCTCAAGAATCCCCCGCTTGCATCGACCGCCGCCAGTCAGGACCATCAGGTTCAGGCGCCAGGACTTCTCGTCAGAGAGGCGCTTCGCACGGTTCGCTTCTGGAAGATAGCTGCGATCTTCCTGCTGATGTCGGCGGTTCTTGGCGGCATGGCTGTCGAGTTTCCGGTCGTTCTTCGCCGGGAGGGAGCCGCCCCGCAGACGGCGGCAGCGATCATGTCGGTGATCGGCATTTCCATGTTCGTCGGCCGGCTACTGCTTGGCTTCGTGCTCGATCGGTGGTTCGCACCGCACATCACGATCGGAATCGCGGCCGTATCGACGCTGTCATTCATCCTGCTCCTGACGAGCACCGGGCCGATTGCGTTGAGCGTGTCAGCGGCCTTTCTTGGTTTTGGAATCGGCACAGAATACGCAGTTGCAGCATACTTGACTTCACGCGCGTTCGGTTTCCGCGCCTACGGCGCGATCTACGGTCTGATCACGCTGGCGACGGGCATCGGTCTCTCCACAGGGCCGGCGGTCATAGGCGTGTCGCTGGTCACAGACGTTTCCGCCGCCGCCATTTTTGGAACGTCGATCGCCGTACTCGTCGTCTCGATGGGACTGCTCCTGACGCTCAGGCGAAGCGACCTTCCATATGGCGGTCGCGCCTGAGAACGAAAACGCGGCTCGACACACGCGCGATGCATGAGAGAGTGTGGGGGCACTCAGCTGTCTGCATGCCTCGAAAACAAGAAGGGTTGCCGAGCTCACTCACCGAGGATCGCGATACTTGCGACGTCGCAACGCGGTCCCCCGATATAATACCAACGAGGATTCGCAAGGAGAGGCAGATGAAGTTGAGGGGGCAATGCGCCATCGTAACCGGGGCGGCTACCGGTATCGGATTCGCGGCTGCCAAGCGGTTGGCTGAGGAGGGGGCAACCGTCATTATCGCCGATATCAAGGGGCACGAGGCAGCAGCGACCGATTTGACCGCCAGGGGCCTCGACGTTGTCGCCGTGACGGCCGATGTTTCGCGGGACGACAGCGTAGCTGCGCTAGTGACAGCCGCAATGGAGCGATGCGGCCGTATCGACATCGTAGTGAACAACGCCGCGATCGCGTCCGGGCTCAAGCCCGGGCCGTTTGAGGAGAAGACCGCCGAAGACTGGCTTCGCGTCTACGATGTGAACGTCGTCGGCATCTTTCGCATGTGCCGTGCAGTCTCGCCGCACATGCGCGCCGCAGGTTCGGGGCGGATCATAAATCTCAGCTCGGGAACTGCCTTCAAGGGCACTTCCGGGCTCATGCAGTATGTCGCAAGCAAGGGAGCCGTCATCTCGATGACCCGCGCGCTGGCGACTGAATTCGCCCCGGACAACATCCTGGTCAACGCCGTCGCGCCCGGGTTCACGCTCTCCGAGAACGCTGCGGCGAAGCCTGAGTTGCGTCCCTATTCAGAGGCGGCGATAGCGACTCGGCTGATCAAGCGCAACGCCTACCCGATCGACCTCGCCAACGTGATCTATTTCCTTGCAAGCCCGGACGCGGGCTTCGTCACGGGGCAGGTCATTGCCGTCGATGGTGGTTCGGTCTTCCATTGACCGGCCGTCCAGAGGGACTCGCGCGCAGCGTCTGTCTAATTCCTCGCAGGTATGTTGCCGATTGCTGCGAAACAGCAGAGCGAATTCGGCGAAGGCAACGCCATGACAATGGTTCGCGACCGCACTGGGGATGAGACCCGCGTGCGGATCCTCATGGCTGCCGAACAACTGTTCCGCGAGATCGGCTATCAGAAAATTACCGTGGCCGACATTGCCAGGTCGCTCAAGATGAGTCCCGCCAACGTCTATCGCTTCTTCGAATCGAAGCGGGCCATACACGAGGCGGTGGCGTGCCGGATGATGCGCGAGATCGAGCGAGCAGCCACCGCAATTGCCGAAAAGCCGCTGTCTGCTACCCAGCGGCTGCGCGAGCTGCTCATGGCGATTCACCACCTCAACAAGCGTCGTCATTTCGACGACTCTAAGCTTCATCAGTTGGTCGCCATCGCCATGCAGGAGGACTGGAAAGCTTGTGAAACTCACCTCAAGTTCATCGGCGTGACCGTCGGTAAGGTGCTCGTCGATGGCATGGACCGCGGCGAGTTCAAGGCGGCAGACCCGATGATGACGGCGCTCTGCGTGGTTTCGGCAATGGTGCGCTTCTTCGATCCCCAATTTATCGCCCAGTGCGCAAACAAGCCGAGGCCCAGTCCGGCGCAGATGGTCGATTTTGTGATCGGGGGCATTTCGGCCACCCAAGCCATGGCTACCCGCGTCCGTGACGATGAAGAAGCGATATTCCGCGAAGACGCAGGGCGCTAGCGGAGCAGCACAAGGAGACCGTGATGACAAATAGATATGACGTAGTGGTTGTGGGGTCGGGGCATAACGGCTTGATCGCGGCGGCTTTCCTGGCCAAGACAGGGCGCAAAGTTCTGGTTCTCGAGCGCAACCCACATCTTGGAGGTGGAGCTGTGACGAGCGAGATTGCAGCTGGCGGATTCCGCCACGACTGGCATTCCACTGTTCATGTGCTGATCCAGGCAAACCCACTGATCCGTAATGATGAGCTCGGGCTGATCTCCAAATTTGGCCTGAAGTATATCTATCCGGAGGCAATTGTTTCGACGGTGTTCGACGACGGCGACTTCCTCGTCACCTATGCCGATCTTGATCGCACTTGCCAGTCGATCGGCCGGATTTCGCCACAGGATGCCGACGCGTATCGCTCGCGAACGCGGTCAGGCGATCTTGCCATTGATGGTCTACAGGCTTTCGTACCCGGAAGGGTCGCCTTTCGCGTTCGGACACGTTTCGCCGACAAGCCAGACGTCTTGTTCGAGGCAAGTCGGGGGGATCGCTCACGGAGTAGCCGATATCGGGCCGGATTTGGAGCATATTGCTAGTAGCAAGGGTAGTAGGTTTCCACCTGAGCGAAAAATAGCTTATAGATAAAGGGGGATCGACTGACACTCTCTCCGCCGTTTGCGCAATTTGTGCGCCAAATTGGTCGCGTGCCCGGAGCAACGCGGCCGACACCGGCTGGGCAGGGAGGGGCGGCGCCGGCGTACTGATCGATGGCGAGACCGGTCATAATACACAAACGTGGCTGTCCGTGAGCGGCGACCCTGCCGCGTTGGTCAGCGGGCGCTGCCGTTGGAATAAAGGCTTAGCACGCAGTGTGTGCGGCGCGACCATCAATGGCATTGCAGACCTGAAGAGATAATCGTCTCTGCGATCGTAGTTCAAACGGTAGGTTTCGACCTAAGTAAGTCAGAAGTGCTTGTGCATCAATTGGGATTGACTGACACTCGCTCCGCCGCGAAGAAAAGCTTCAGGGACGTCAGACGAACTTGATAGTCCTCGTCCCGCCCGCCCTACCGATCCAAGTCACGTGAAATCACATCTCTATCCGCGCAGTGGCAGCACGGAACCCATTAGACCGCCGCGGCTTGCTTCGACCTTCCTCTCTCGTTTGGCGATCTTCTCGACGGCGTCTGCGAGATAATCGGGGTGATGATGGCCGTAGGTATTGAGCAGAACATCAAGCGACATGCCCAGATAGCCCGCCGCTTGCCACGGATCGGCGCCACGCTGCATGAGCCAGGTCGCTGCCGTATGCCGGAGTGTGTGAGGCGAAATGCCCGCGCCGAGGCCGGCCAGTCGGACGGCGGTCTTGAAAGCTGTCTTTACTGAGATAACGGGTCTTCCGTTGAATTCCACGAAGTGCTTTGCGTGATGGTCGATCTGATGCCACCGCCTGAGATGGGCAAGCAGGCGAGGCGGGATCGGCACTGGCGGTTGCCGCTTGTTGGTCTTTGCGTCACCCTGGCGGCGACGGTAATAAATGCCGCGCTCCAAATCGACGAACGCGCGGCCGACCGCCGTAATGGGTGAAGCCGCTGCAATCGCGCCGGCGCGGGAGCCGCTATAAACGCCGATCAAAATGAATCGCGCCAGGTGCCGTAAGGGCCGTTTTCCTGTCGCGACTCTCTGGCCTCTCAGGGGGCCCCGCGCCATTGTCTGCATCTCGCGGTACCGCCAGCAGGTCCAGATCAGCTTCGCGGCGTCGGATCTCGTGAGCCACTTGTCGCGAGGCTCGCCCTTTGCCGGCAGTGTGATCTTGACGATTCCCCGATGGTAACCCTCCGCAGAGTGATGGTTGATGGCGGCGCGCAGGTCTTCAAGATCCCGCCTCGCACCTCCCTTGTTGCCGCGCTCCCTTGCGAATTGACGGCACTGCTCGCCGTCGACGTCGGCCAGCATTTTGGCCCCCCACCAATCGTTCAGCCGTCCGATGCGCTTCTTGAACTTGCGAATGCCAGGAACTGTCTCTTCCTGGTCTTCAGCGATCTTGAATCGGTCGCGGAGCTTGGCGAGCTCGGCATCGAGGTAGATCGAGAGCACATCGCCGATCGGGATCGATTCAATATCCTGGGCTTTGCGCTTGGGGGTGTATTTTGAGGCAATGTAATCCTTCAGCGCTTGCTCGGCGGCCGCAATTTCATCTGAAGCGCGACCTGTGCCGATATCCCGGCCATTGTCTCGGATGATCCACGTGGCCCTGTGGGTGATCCGGCCGGCCTTGTCTCGTCGGGCGGCTTTGAGCTGGAGCCTGGCCCCCTTGCTTCGACGCGGCATAATTCCCTCATTCGCTCAATATGAAAAAGTGTCGTGTAGTCCTTGCCCGCGATGCGCTCGATGACGAGCCGCCCGCGAGCGTTCTCTCGGCGTAGCCCGGAAGCGGTCATCGAACCATCCGGGAACGCCACGGTCGCTGCCACAGAAAGCCGGAGAGGATCGTGCGGGCCAATGTTCTCCCGGCATTTTGAGAACTCGACCATGTTAGCGAGATCGCATCCTGCGAAGCGCTAACGGTGATCGAATTTGACGCGAACGCCATTGCTCCTTTTCTGGTTCGTTGAAGCGTGTGCTAGCCTTGAATTGTCGGACGAGGATCGGACCCGCTGGTGCTCGCCCGCAATGATCAGGAGTACCGCGCCGCTCAGCCCGACGGCCAGGAGGCGTTCTTCCACGCGAACTAGACCTCTCGAGGTCATCGGTGCCCATCGGCACATACAATCAACTCGAGGACGGCAGCTCAATTGCGATAAACGGCGGTTTGGGCAGGCTAGGGCGGTTGCGAAGAATAAATGGGGCAGGCGCGCCAACATCGTCCTAGATGCGGATATCGATCACTTTCGCGATATGCTCCATCCGCTCTTGGGGCCAACACTGCTCTGACTGGCTGATGCCTGCTCCTTATTCACGCGAGCGAAGTCGGCTCGCTTAAGTGAGGCGATCGGCTCCCTCTCTGATCCGCTGGCTAATACCGATAGTCTCACCGCTCGATGACATTCGTCGGTTGCTTGATATGCCTCGCGCGATTCTACCGGGCTGGGTGTCCAATCGATACTGGTAGATTTGACAGGTAGTGCATTGGCCTGACGCGCCGGCTGAGACGCTCGGTTCGATGTCTCCGATTGCGGATGTCGGCCCTGTGGCTCCTCATTGGACGATTTCCCTGCTTGTGGACGTGACGACCTATGGGAAGCGCTTCGCCATCTGAAACCCTCCCCAGCTTCTTTTTTCCCCGCCGGCAAGCCGGCTCCTCGCGGTCGCTTCGTTGCAAAAAAGTCGCTCTCTCGGGTGCGCCGCTGCGCTTCGCCCCGGCGGGTTCAAATGGCGTCTCGCTTCCCATGACGGTCTCGCCATCGCAGGGGATCGGCCCCGCGGCAATGAAGGAGACTGACCATGACTGCAATCGGATTCGTCACCCGCAACGAGAACGGTGGCTTCAGGGGCGAGCTCAAGACCTTGTCGATCCGTGCCCACATCGACATCGTTCCCAACAGCGGCAAGTCGGCTGAGTCTCAGCCGGATTTCCGCATCCTCGCCCAGGGCGTCGAGATCGGAGCCGGCTGGATCCGGCGCGGCGAAAGCAGCGGCAAGGACTACGTCAGCCTGTCACTTGCGGCACCCGAACTTGGGTCTCGCAAGCTCTACGCCAACCTTGGCCGAGCCGCCGGCCTGGGCGACGACAACGGCTTCTTCCTGATCTGGAATCCGGGAGACTAGGCCAGGATAATGGGCTCTCGCGCTTCGCGCGGGAGCCTTTCTCCAGGCGGCCAGCTTTTGACCGTCGCGTTCCGCGCCCGCACGGTCGAACACGGAATGGTACTCGATCTTCGTGCATTGGAGCAAAGCACGAACAACGAGCGCAAGCTCGAGACTGTTCTCTGCGCCCTTGTCTAGGGGAGGCTTGAGGGGTACTTCCCGTCACCCCGCAAAATCCGCGAAGTCTCCAGATTCATGCCGCCATCGATCCGCGCCTGGGGCGAGGCCTCGTATTGCTGTTTGGCGGGCCTGTCGAGGCGCCTGGAAGATGAGCTGCACGATTTGACCTGAACTGGTCGGTTCGTGTCGATAGGGAGCACCGTCTTGTGGGAAATCCGCTTCAACGCCAGGTTTGAGCGAATGCTCGAAACGCCGGTTAAGCGCGAGAGCTTGTTTACGATGAGATCCTCAAGAGCTTCGATATCAGACACCATAACGCGGAGAAGATAATCGTTGTCCCCGGTCATCAGGTAGCATTCCATCACCTCGCCAAGGCGATCGATTGAACGCGTAAAGCTCTCGAGTGATGGCTGGGCCTGCCTTTCAAGCTTTACTTGTATGAATGCCGTAACGCCGATGCCGAGAACTGCGGGATCCAGCACCGCAATTCGCCGGTCAATGACCCCGAGTTTTTCGAGCGTTCGAACTCGAGCGAGACACGGAGACGGTGAGAGATTGACACGGGAAGCGAGTTCAACGTTGGTCAAACTTGCGTTCTGCTGCAGTTCATTCAAGATCTTTATGTCGATCCTGTCCAAAGCCGTCGTCGTCATTTCGTTCTCCCATGGGCAAGCATTCGTCGTCCCATCGAGGCCCGGCCCCTCGCGTTATTCCGCGTGGTGACATCTCGATGAAACAAATGCTATCCCTCGCCCTGACGTGTAGAATTTCGATAAAATGACGACTTGTATCGAAAAACGGTCAATCTGATCTTGCTGCCCGAACATGTGGCTTGCGCGCCGGCGCCTGCTGCCGTCGTGATGAGCAACGCGATTGCAATCTGTGCACTGATTTGGTCGCGGGAACTGAACCTGTGTCCTGCCCAGCCCGCAATCGGGGGCCCGGCTTTGTCGTCGACGGGCCTAGCCGGGTAATTGGTAGGGCAGTATGTCCCTGCGATCGCGGTCTATTCTCAATCTGCTCTTGAGCGGCGGGATCGCCCGTTGAGAACAGTTGGTCCGCTCGCAGATTCGACAAGAAATTCCGATCGGATCGTAAGTGCCTTTGCTTGTGAGGTCGAGCCCGTCTGCATATACGAAATCTTTTGCATAGGAGACTTCGCATCCCAGCGCGATGGCGTAGCGTGGACGAGGAGAGCCGAAGCCGCCCCGGCCTTTCGAAAGTTCGGTTGCGATGCAAAGAAATCGGATGCCGTCCGGTGTCTCGGCGAGTTGCCGAATGATTTGGCTTGGGGCCTCGAACGCCTGGTGCGCATTCCAGAGCGGGCAGGCGGCTCCGTAGCGCGCAAATTGCAGTTTTGCCGCGCTGTGGCGTTTGGTGATGTTTCCGGCGCGGTCCAATCGGGCGAAGAACACGGGTACACCCTTCGAGCCTTGCCGTTGAAGCGTAGACAGGCGATGAGCAACCTGCTCCAGGCTTGCGTCGAACCTGGTCGCGAGCAATTCGAGATCGTGCCGCAGCTCTTGAGCGGATTTCAGGAATCGTTGGTACGGTAGAACGAGAGCGCCTGCAAAATAGTTTCGCAATCCGGCCGCGCACACGTTTCGTGCATCGACTGATCGAAATGTCGCTTTATCTGCAATCTGACCAATCCGTTCTTCTTCTTCAAGAGCCGCGATTTGCAGGGCAATCTGGAAGGTCCGGGTTGGTGTCGGCAGATATTGGCTCAGAAACAGCGTACGCGATGCGCGATCGAATTGTCGCAATGAAGTCTCGTTCGGACCGCTCTGGCGAATTTGCACGCCATGTTTCGATCCCAGGTAGCTGATCAACGCCGTTGTCGCGTTGCTGTCGGGAATATTCAGCCGGTCAGCAAGAGTCTCGGCCGCTGTATCCAACTCATGGACGTAGTTGTCGACTAGGTGAAAGAAATCGCGAACTTCCTCGTAAGCCGTCGGTTCTCCCGCCAGGTTGGCGATCTGGCCATCCAGGCTGGCGAGCTGCTCGCTGTTGCGCCGATATGCCTGATGCGCGTTCAGGAGCGCTTGAGCAAAACCGGGGGCGTTCTGAACCACCAGTTTCAACTCTTGTATGCTGGGCGTGTAGGAAGCGAAGATCGGATCAGCCAACGACTCGGCCAGCATCGAAATGATCTTGTCACTGTCGTTAAGCGACAAAGAGCTCAGGTCGACCTGAAACTTTTCGGCGAGCAGCACCAGTACGGAGGCGGAGACCGGCCGCTGATTGTTCTCGATCTGGTTCAGGTAACTGAGCGAGATACCCAGCCGCTCCGCGAACGCCGCCTGGGTGAGCATTTTGCTCTCCCTTACCTCGCGGAACCTCCGACCGATATAAAGCTTTCCTGCCATTTGCAACTTCGCAATTTACTATTTGCAAGTCTGTAACACGTACAAATGTGCGTCTTCAAGCCTTCTCAGGTCTCGGATCGCTTGTGTATGGCGGGGTGAGACCTGCTCGCGGATCCACTAGGGGTGTTGTGTGATCTCCACAATTGAAGCTCTTGAAGAACGTCGCGCCGGCGCAAGACGGGGCGGCGGCGAAAAGCGCATCGAGGCGCAGCACGCCCGCGGCAAGCTGACCGCCCGCGAGCGGATCGAGCTCCTGCTGGACAAGGGCTCGTTCGAGGAATTCGACATGTTCGTTGAGCACCGCTCGATCGAGTTCGGCATGGAGAAGACCAGGATCCCCGGCGACGGCGTCGTCACGGGCTGGGGTACGGTCAACGGCCGCAAGACGTTTGTCTTTGCCAAGGACTTTACGGTGTTCGGCGGCTCACTCTCTGAAACCCACGCGCTGAAGATCACGAAACTTCAGGACATGGCGATGAAGGCGAGGGCGCCGATCATCGGCCTCTATGACGCCGGCGGCGCGCGCATTCAGGAGGGCGTCGCGGCGCTCGCGGGCTATTCCTACGTGTTCCGCCGCAACGTGCAGGCTTCGGGCGTGATCCCGCAGATCTCCGTCATCATGGGCCCCTGTGCCGGCGGCGATGTCTATTCGCCCGCGATGACCGATTTCATCTTCATGGTCAAGAACACCAGCTACATGTTCGTCACCGGCCCCGACGTGGTGAAGACCGTCACCAACGAGGTGGTGACCGCCGAGGAGCTCGGCGGCGCCTCGGTGCACGCCACGCGCTCCTCGATCGCCGACGGCGCGTTCGAGAACGACGTCGACGCGCTGCTCCAGATGCGCCGCCTGATCGACTTCCTTCCCTCGAACAACACCGACGGCGTGCCGGAATGGCCGAGCTTCGACGACATCGGGCGGGTCGATATGTCCTTGGACACGCTGATCCCCGACAATCCGAACAAGCCCTACGACATGAAGGAATTGATCCTGAAGGTCGTCGACGAGGGCGACTTCTTCGAGATCTCGGAGACCTTCGCCAGGAACATCGTCACCGGCTTCGGCCGCATCGCCGGCCGCACCGTCGGCTTCGTCGCCAACCAGCCGATGGTGCTGGCGGGCGTGCTCGACAGCGACGCCTCACGCAAGGCCGCGCGCTTCGTCCGGTTCTGCGATGCCTTCAACATCCCGATCGTCACCTTCGTCGACGTGCCGGGCTTCCTGCCGGGTACGAGCCAAGAATATGGCGGCCTGATCAAGCACGGCGCCAAGCTGCTGTTCGCATACTCGCAGTGCACGGTGCCGCTCGTCACCATCATCACCCGCAAGGCCTATGGCGGTGCCTTCGACGTCATGGCGTCAAAGGAAATCGGCGCCGACATGAACTACGCCTGGCCGACCGCGCAGATCGCCGTGATGGGCGCCAAGGGCGCGGTCGAGATCATCTTCCGCGCTGACATCGGCGACCCCGACAAGATCGCCGCCCGCACCAAGGAATACGAAGACCGCTTCCTGTCCCCCTTCATCGCCGCCGAACGCGGCTATATCGACGACGTCATCATGCCGCATTCGACAAGGCGGCGGATCGCGCGGGCGCTGGCGATGCTGAAGGACAAGAAGGTCGAGATCCCCGTGAAGAAGCACGACAATCTGCCGTTGTGATCAAAGCATGTTCAAACGAATTCTGATCGCCAACCGCGGCGAGATCGCCTGCCGGGTCATCAAGACTGCGCGCCGTATGGGGATTGAGACGGTCGCCGTCTATTCCGAGGCCGACCGCGATGCGCTGCATGTCGAGATGGCCGATGAGGCCGTGTTGATCGGCCCGCCCGCCGCAGCCGAGAGCTATCTTCTGATCGACAAGATCGTCGAGGCCTGCCGCAAGACCGGCGCGCAGGCGGTGCATCCCGGCTACGGCTTCCTGTCCGAGCGCGAGGCGTTTCCGCGCGCGCTGGAAGCCGCCGGCATCGTCTTCATCGGTCCGAACCCCGGCGCCATCGCCGCGATGGGCGACAAGATCGAATCCAAGAAGGCCGCTGCGAAGGCCAAGGTCTCGACCGTGCCGGGTCATCTCGGCGTCATCGAGGACGACAAGCACGCCGTCCAGATCGCCGACGAGATCGGCTACCCCGTGATGATCAAGGCCTCCGCCGGCGGCGGCGGCAAGGGCATGCGCATCGCGCATTCGAAGGCGGAGGTCGCCGAAGGCTTCAACCTCGCCAAGGCCGAGGCGAAATCGTCGTTCGGCGACGACCGCGTCTTCATCGAGAAATTCATCGTCGATCCCCGGCACATCGAGATCCAGGTGCTCGGCGACAAGCATGGCAATGTGATCTATCTCGGCGAGCGCGAGTGCTCGATCCAGCGCCGCAACCAGAAGGTCATCGAGGAGGCGCCGTCGCCGCTGCTCGATGAGACCACCCGCCGCAAGATGGGCGAGCAGGCCGTCGCGCTGGCCAAGGCCGTGAACTACGATTCGGCCGGCACCGTGGAATTCGTCGCCGGCCAGGACAAGAGCTTCTACTTCCTGGAGATGAACACCCGCCTGCAGGTCGAGCATCCCGTCACCGAATTGATCACCGGCATCGACCTCGTCGAGCAGATGATCCGCGTCGCCGCCGGCGAGAAGCTCGCGATCGCGCAGAAGGACGTGACGCTGACCGGCTGGGCGGTGGAATCCCGCGTCTATGCCGAGGATCCGTTCCGCAACTTCCTGCCGTCGATCGGGCGCCTGGTGAAATACCGTCCGCCGGCCGAAGCCAGCCATGACGGCATCACGATCCGCAACGACACCGGCGTGCAGGAAGGCGGCGAGATCTCGATCCACTACGATCCGATGATCGCCAAGCTCGTCACCCACGCCCCGTCGCGTGCCGCGGCGATCGAGGCGCAGGCGACCGCGCTCGACGCGTTCTATGTCGACGGCATCCGGCACAACATTCCGTTCCTGTCGGCGTTGATGAACCATCCGCGCTGGCGCGAGGGCCGGCTCTCGACCGGCTTCATCGCTGAGGAATTCCCCAAGGGGTTTTCGGCGCGCGCGCCCGAGGGCGAGATCGCGCGGCGGCTGGCCGCGGTCGGCGCCGCCATCGATCACGTGCTGGGCGAGCGCAAGCGGCAGATCTCCGGCCAGATGGGCGGCCGCGTGGTGCTGCGCGAGCGCCGCCGCGCGGTGTGGCTCGATCGCGCCGAGATCGCGCTCGACGTCGCGCGCGAGGGTGATGCCATCGCGGTGCGCTTCGTCGGCGCTGACGGGCTGCCCGGCAATCCGCACAATCTGGTGTCGGGCTGGGTGCCGGGCGAGCCGGTCTGGCAGGGCACCGTCGACGGCAATTTTGTCGCCGTGCAGGTGCGGGCGATCAACAACGGCTTCCGCCTCGCGCATCAGGGTTTTGAGGTCCCGGTCTATGTCTTCACCGAGACCGAGGCGACCTCGGCGCGGCTGATGCCGGTGGTCTCGGCCGCCGACACCGGCAAGAAGTTGCTGTGCCCGATGCCCGGTCTCGTGGTGTCGATCGCGGTGACCGAGGGGCAGGAGGTCAAGGCCGGCGAGACCCTGGCGGTGGTCGAAGCCATGAAGATGCAGAACGTGCTGCGCGCCGAGCGTGACGGCACGGTCAAGAAGATCCACGCCGCCGCGGGCGCTACGCTTGCGGTCGACGCGCTGATCCTGGAGTTCGCGTGACAATCAGGGATCGCGATCTTCGCATTCTACCGTAAGGATATGTCGGTTAACCCAAGGCGGGAAAAGGGCGACCGCCTCATGTGCAACGGGCTGCGGGCGATCAAGGTCGATTTGCGCCCGCATCTGGCTTTCAGTCGGCGCCACATCAACGCGAAGCGTCGTTCCACGACACGATGACGCGAGCATCCTGAAAGCCTTGTTCATGCGACATGCGACGGCCCAAGAATCGAGCTTGTTCGCAGACGCGCGAATGCGCCGGCAGGGTCCAATAGCGGAAAATTCGGTCATCGGATAGCTCGCGAGCTGCGCAAGCGCTCAGTGGCAGCGGGTTCACGTGGATGATCAACGGATCAGCGCCAGGCAAATCGCAACCGGCGCAAGCGATGATGCGCGCCCGAACGCTCTGCCGAAAAAGCCGCAAGGTTTCGAATGACGCCATGAATCGTCTCTCGTCGTCGCATGCGCTGGAAACTAAATACCCGACCCCGATGGCCTGCAGCACAATATGCTGATTGGCGATGCGCGCGGTGAAAACTTCGAACATTAATGCCGACCGGGCGGCGCAAGTATCATCAGACAAGCGTGGCCGCAGGTCATGGATTGAAAGTGGGCTCGGAATTGAAAGCAAAGGATGAAGCTCAAGCACATCTATCTTACCGCCCAGGAACCTGAAGCGTTAGCCGGCTTCTATGAAGGGCTTGGACTGACGATCCGCTTCGCCGACGGCGCCAAATGGGTTCAATTCGCCGGAGAGAAGGCCGCCTTCTGCATCGCGGGCCCGGGAGAGTCGGCCTCCGAAAGCGCTCGGAACGCGGTCGTCGTGTTTGAAGTGGATGATCTGGAGCTGGCGCTCGATCGGGCTCGCACCCTGGGAGCCGAGGTTTTCGGCGAAGTGCGGGACATGGGGACGCATGGCCGTGTGGCTTGCTTGAAGGATCCGCAAAACAACACGATCCAGCTCTTTCAGGCGTCGAACAAGCAGGGCGGCTAGCCGGCTCCGGACATTCGGTCTGAGTATTTGCGGGAACCTATCACCATGAACTTCCGAGTGTCACCGATGCCAAACCAACCATCCCCGGTGTTCAGCAGCGCGGAATTCCGGAGCGCAATGCGCAACGTGCCCGGTGCGGTATCTATCGTGACGACGGGCGTGCGACCGGGCAGGCACGGTTTGACGTTGACGGCCGGGTGCTCATTGTCAACCGAACCATCGAGCGTGCTCGTTTGCGTCAACAAGTCCGCCGGCGGCCACGACACAATCAAGCAGAGCGGATCATTCTGCTGGAACATTCTCACGGCGGATCACGCTGAGCTGGCAAAAAAGTTTGCCGGGCAGGACGGAAGCAAGGGCGACATACGCTTTGCTGACGGTTTGTGGCGTCAACTCACGACAGGTGCGCCCAGCCTCATCGAGGCAATTTGCAGCTTCGACTGTCGCGTGTCCGGTTCGTACGATGCCGGCAGCCATACGATCTTCGTCGGCGAGGTTGTTGCCCAAACAACCAACCTCGATCGCGAGCCGCTTGTCTACGTAAACGGCGAATTCACCGTACCGAAGCGTTAGAAGGTCCAGCGCATGGGCTGCCGAATGAGTGTCGGACTCAGTGAGAATAGCGCCCGGACGCCGACCGAGAATGCGAAGCAACGGCTCATAGCGTCCGGCAGCCAAGAAGATATCTGTCACAAATGCGGGAGAAATATCAATGCGGGGGACCATGGTCGGTGACCGGATCAGGTGGGAGTTAAACGCCGGAATGGTCTCGATCCCGGCCGAGCGCGGCCAGCTGCGGGTAGCGGCTTCCCCGCGCATTGCAGTGTCCAATACGCGGCATTCGCTCGCGCCAGTCAGTGCTTGCTGATGCTCTCGCTCTGGCTCAATGTTCTTGCGAGCGGCATTCTGCTCGGTCTCGTTTACGGCCTCGTCGCGTTGGGCCTGACCATCATATTTGGCGTCATGCGCGTCGTAAATTTTGCGCACGGCGAGATGGTCGTGTTCGGTGTCTACATCGGCTACTGGACGGTTCGTCTGTGGAACGTCCCAATCATCGCGGCGGCAGCAATCGCTGCGGTCGTGATGTTCGTCTTCGGATATCTTTTGGAAACGCTGATCGTAAAGCGGTTCGTGAACCGGCCGCATCACTATCAATTCATTGTTTTCATCGGCCTGTCGTTGCTCTTTAGCGGAACCCTGTTGGTCGCGTTCGGGCCGGATCCGCGTCCAACTGCCTCGCAGCTGTCGTTTCAGACCGTATCTCTCGGCCTTGTGACGCTCGACCTGGCGAGAGTGCAGGCGGCAGCGACCGCCGGGCTGCTTATAGCTCTGCTTGGAGCGTATCTGAAGTTCTCCCCGTTCGGCCGCTCGCTGCGGGCGGCGGCGGACAATCGTTTGGGCGGTCTCATCGTTGGACTGAACATTCCACGAGTCTATGCGGTTACCTTTGGCATCGGCGCAGCTTGCGCAGGGGTCGCCGGCGCCCTGATTTCTCCCCTGTTCGACGCTCAACCATATCTCGCCGTCGATTTCACTCTCCTTGCATTCGTGACGGTCATCGTGGGCGGGCTCGGCAGCTTTGGCGGAGCACTCCTCGGAGGTCTGGTGATCGGCGTCGCCGAGGCAATCGCGGCGTTGATGTTCACGCCTTCGATGAAGACGGCGCTTCCTTACGCGCTCCTGATCATCATCCTGGTTTTCCGTCCGAGGGGGTTTTTTGGTGCAAAAGAAATTTGATCGTGGGCTGGAAAGGACACGGTGGCTTGCCGGAATAACGGTCTTCGCTGTCCTGGGATTAGTCGGGATGCTGGCAAACCCGTACATCATCTCGCTGATGACGATCGTATTGTTGTTCACCTTCCTCGGACAGTCCTGGAACTTGATGCTTGGGATCGGCGGGCAGCTATCGATTGGTCACGCCCTTTTTGTCGGGCTGGGAGCCTATTCCGTCGGCGTCCTCTACGTAAAGTACGGCATTTCGCCATGGGTCGGGCTCTTGACCGGAATGATCCTCGCCGGATCCGTTGGCGGGTCGATCGCATGGTTGAGCTTCCGGTTCGAGGTTCGCGGTATCTATTTCGCGCTGCTTACGATTGCCGCCGCCGAGTTCGCCAGGATCATGTTCAGTGGCTGGGAATTCGTGGGCGCAATGCAGGGATTGTTCTTTCCTGCGCCAACAGGCGGGATTGAGATCTCCATGCTTCGCGGCGATGCCCGCTTCTACTACTTCGTCGCGCTTGCACTGGCGGCGTTGGGAATAATCGGAACCGAACTTATTTCACGATCCTACCTCGGATACGTATGGCGGGCGATGCGCGACGACGAATCGGCCGCACGCGCGCTCGGCGTCCGGACCTTCCAGCACAAGATTCTCGTGATCTCGATATCGGCTGCAACGGCCGCCGCGGGCGGTGGAGTTCTGGCGCTCGTGCAAGGGTCGATATTCCCGGACTCGATCATGGGGATGGGGCTATCGGTAGACGTCCTGATAGGGCCCGTGGTCGGGGGGCTGGGGACTACGTTCGGTCCGCTGGTCGGGTCGCTCGCCGCGATTCCGCTCAATCACTTGATGAGCGCGCTCGGCGACAGTCTTCGGATCCCGGGACTGAACAATATTACCTACGGTGTTGTCCTGATCTCGGTCGTCTGGTTCCTGCCAGACGGCATCTGGCCGGCGATTGTGCGCCTTTGCAAAGCTATCCAGGCGCCACCCACGGCATGGCTGTGGCAGTCCCGAAAGGTCGAAGAATGACAACCCTGCTTGAGGTCGAGAACCTGTCCCGATCGTTCGGAGGCTTGGTCGCGGTGAAGAATGTAAGCTTCTCACTTCGAGCGGGGCGGATCACAGCGCTGATTGGACCGAATGGAGCGGGAAAGACGACATGCTTCAACCTGGTCGCTGGTGCCCTGAAGCCGACCAGCGGCCGGGTGCTGTTCGAAGGCCGCCAGATCGACAATTCGCCACCCGAGACTGTTTGCAGGATGGGTATCGCGCGAACATTTCAGATCGTGCGGCCGATGCGTGAGATGTCGGTGCTTGAGAATGCCATGATCGGAGCCTTCAGCTGGACCAGAAACGTAAGCGAGGCCAGATCGAAGGCGTACGAGTGTCTTGAAAGCGTTGGTCTGGCCGCCAAGGCCCACGCGAGGACGGATCAATTGACGCTACCGGACCGGAAAATGCTGGAGACGGCCAAGGCGTTATCGACCAGGCCAAAATTGCTGTTGCTGGACGAGGTTATGGCGGGTCTGCGACCGACTGAAGCTGCGGGTATTGTAGGCGTACTGCAGAAGCTTGCCGAAGGTGGATTGACGATCCTCCTTGTCGAGCACGTCATGCGCATCGTGATGGAAGTGGCCTCGCGTGTGGTGGTGCTGCATCACGGCGCCAAGATCGCAGAGGGACCTCCCGAAGAGGTGGTTGCAGATCCGAAAGTCCTCGAGAGCTATTTGGGGGCAGGCTTCCATGCTTAGTGGTGCGCTTTTGACGATCGATGGACTTTGCGTCGCGTACGATGGATCCTGCGCTTTGAACGGCGTCTCCCTGCAGATCCACAAAGGCGAATTGATCTGCGTCGTTGGCGCGAACGGCGCAGGGAAGACCTCACTCATCAGATCAATCTCGGGCATCGTTCGGTCGTCGAGCGGTGTCATCAGAATGAACGGTGTTGATATCACCGGGATGCCGCCATGGGAGATCTGCGAGCGCGGCATTGCCCAGGTCGCGGAAGGTCGGCAGATCTTCGGAAGTCTTTCTGTGGAAGAAAACCTGCTCCTCGGAGGGGCGCTGAAGCGCGCGAAGGCCCGGCAGTCCGAAACGCTCGACTTCGTTTATCAGTTGTTTGAGAAGCTTCGGGAGCGCCGGGGGCAGTTGGCCGGTACGCTGTCGGGCGGCGAGCAGCAGATGCTGGCTATCGGCCGTGCAATCATGTCAAATCCCGAGGTCGTCATGTTTGACGAGCCTTCCATCGGGTTGTCGCCCGCCCTGACGGACGTCATGTTTCGTGTGGTGAAGTCCCTGCACGAGCAGGGAGCCACGGTACTGCTGGTAGAGCAGAATGTGGCGAAATCGCTTGCGTTGGCCAATCGCGGTTATGTTCTGGAGAACGGCTCAATCGTGCTCCACGGATCCAGCGACGAGTTGCTGAACAATTCCGAGATTCAGCGCGCTTATCTTGGATTGTAACGGTCCTGAATGGCGGATCGCGCCCGTCCGAAAGGGCGGTCGAGCGATCGCAGCAGAAGATGCCGCGAAATAGCCCCGGCACGACCATGTGTGCCGAGCAGCGTCGGCGGGGAAAGGGTGTACCGCAATCAATTCCACAAGGCCTCGCTTAGGCTATTTCCATGGAAGCCGATGACGCCCTTCTAATCGAACGCGACGGCGATGTGGTCACCATGACCATGAACAGGCCGCCGGCGAACGCATTGAATAACGCCCTTGTTGGCCGGCTGCTGGACACGTTTCGCGCATTGTCTCGCGAGATGTCGCCGCCGGGCATTGTCCTGACCGGCCAGGGCGAGCGCTTCTTCAGCGCGGGCGGAGACATAAAGGAGGTCGCCGGCATCGAAATATCCCGGCCTCGGATGAGGAGCTTCCACGCGCTTCTTTGCGAGATGGAGAGATACCCAGCGCCCTTCGTGTGTGCCGCGCGTGGATACGCCGTCGGCGGGGCTTTGGAGTTCCTTCTTCACGCCGACTACGTCGTGGCGAACCGTGAATGCAAGATCGGATTTCCGGAGATCAACCACGGCCTCTTGCCTGCAGCCAAGGGAATCCGGAAGGCAGTTCAGAAGCTTGGGCTTCGTGAGGCGCAGGCACTGCTCTACTGGGGCGACTTGACCGACGCTCAAAGGGCGCTCCAAATTGGGGCGATCAACGAGATCGCAAGCACCGCGGAAGTGATGGTGAGGGCCCGAGAGGTATGCAGGTATCTTCGTGGAAAGGAGCGCAAGCTGTTTGCGGCGATCAAGCATTCGCTGAACCTGACGGGCCAAATGGACGATGCTGCGCTCGAGGCGGTGACGATCGAGGATCTCGCGGCCTATCTGGTAGACGATAGTTCGGCACAGGCGCGTTCGCGCTTCCTGTCGAAACAGCCAAGGAAAGCGTGAATGACCGCACCGGCATTGCCTGACGAGCTCCGCCTTGAACTGATGAGCTTCGAACAGGTATCGGCCGCCCTTGCTGCGGGGGCATCCACCGTCCTGATACCCTGCGGAGCTGTGGAGCAACATGGACCGCACCTTCCGCTCTGCATGGATGCGGATCATGCAGACGCCATCGCCGCAAGGCTGGCGCGGTGTCTAGGACGCACCCTGATCGCGCCCACCATCAAGGTCGGCTGTTCAGCCCATCATCTCGTCTTCCCGGGGACGATATCCATTCGTCCGGAGACGTTCGAATCGATCTGCCTGGATTATTGCACAAGTCTTGCGAGGCACGGCTTCAGGCGCATTCTGCTGTTCTCGGGCCACATCGGGAATTTTCCCGCGCTCCGGGACATGCTTCCCCGGCTGAGGAGCGCCGTTCCGGTAGACGTCGAGATCGACGCGTACTGCGATGCAGTCGCCTGGATCGAGAGATGGCGAAGCGCGGTCGAGCAGGCGGGTGGTGACCCGAATGCGGTTGGAGGACATGCCGATATCGCGGAGACGTCGCTCATGATGTTGCTCCGCCCCGATAGCGTTCGGCTCGATCGGTTCGAGGTCGGGCATCTCGGTGCGCTATCCGAGGAGCAGCTTCAGGCAATGTGGAGAAACGGGATCAAGTCCGTCACCGCCAACGGCATCATCGGCGACCCGTTTGGCTCGACGGCCCGGATCGGCGAGCGATGTCTCGCGGCGATAGCAGATCTTCTGGCTGTCTCGTTTGGAAGCCAAAGCAACGCTGTCTGAATCTCTCATGCTCCTCCGCGGATGAACGCCGAGAATGATTGTCGCGCCACGTTGCGCGGCATTAGCCGCGAAAAACGCAGGCGTCGACTGCTCACAGCACAAAATTTGGAAAGTCATGTAACTGCGGGGCGCATTCGAACAAAAATGTTGCCGCGCCCATGAAATGCTTCGCCATCTTGACACTCCATGAGGATCCAGAAGATGGCACTTACGTTCGGGTTTTGGTCGGAGCAAGAAACCCAGGTCGGGCAGAGCTATGCCCGCCGACTCCATGAACTCGTGGACGAGGTGCGTCTGGCGGAAAAGGTCGGATTCGACTGCGTCGCGCTTTCCGAGCAACACGTTGCACTCGGCGGCATCTCGAGCTCCGCGCCGGAGGTCGTCTACGGGTACCTTGCAGCCGTTACTTCGCGCGTGAAGCTGAGGTCAGCGGTGACGCTGATGCCCCAGAAGATCAATCATGCCTTGCGATCGGCGGAGCGATTGGCAGTAACCGACATCCTGTCGCATGGCCGCATGGAATTCTACGCCGGCCGGGCCAACACGACCATCGCCATGCGCGCCTTCAACGTTGATCCGAGCGAAACTCTCGCTCAGATGGAGGAAGGTATCGGGCTCCTGAAGAAATCGATGCGCGAAGATATCTTCACCTTCGAGGGCAAGTACTATCAGATCCCGCCGCGGATGCTGGTGCCCAAGCCGATGCAGAAGCCGCATCCGGTCATCGGCATCGCTGCGACCAGCGAGCGCAGCCACAGCTGGGCCGGATCCGAAGGCCTCGCCGTCATGAGCAACTGCATCTACCAGGGATGGGAGGTCCAGGAAAAGCTTCTAAACACTTACCGTCGCGGCTGGAAGCGTGACGAGCAAGGCCCGCTCGATCGGCCACGCATCGGCATCCCGCTTTTCTTCGGCATCGGGCCAACCGATCAGAAAGCGAAGGACGATTACGCCGAGCCCCTCATGCACTATGCGAGGATTTCAACGGACGCCTATCCCCGTCTCGCGAAGCTCGCCGACGACTATGCGTATATGAGCGAGAGCGTGCCAGCCATGGAGCGCGCGGGAAAGGACTGGGACTACTTGCTCAACCACTCCGCGACAACGGTCTGCGGAAGCCCGGACACCGTCATTCGTCAGATCGAGAAGTTCCAGGCGATGGGCGTCGACGAGGTGCTTCTCCATCTCGACTCCGTCAATCACGAGAAAATCATGGAAGCGATCGACATGTGTGGCCGCTATGTGATCCCCCACTTCAACGACAGAAACAATGTCGTCCGGCCGACGGAAGACATTCTCGGACAGATCCGCGCCATGCGACCACAAAAGTAAGCCAACCGGAACCAACGGAAGATAGCCATGTCGAAGCAGAACTACAAATATCTGATCGTCGAGAAGCGGCCGAGCGGTGTCGCCATCGTCACGATGAACCGGCCGGAGATCCTCAATGCCATCAATTGGGATATGCACAGCGAGCTCGAGGGGGTCTTCGTCGAGCTGGACGAGGACAAGGCAGTGCGCGCGATCGTTCTGACGGGGGCGGGACGGGGGTTCTGTTCGGGCGGCGATCAGAAAACGCTCGACAAAAGTCCGATCCCGTCGCCGACCCGGGGCGGACGCCATCTGATCCGGAACATGCTGGAAGTCGAGGCGCCCATCATCGCTGCGGTCAACGGCGTCGCGGTCGGTCTCGGGGCAACCCTCGCCTTGTTCTGCGATGTCATATTCGCGAGTCCGGCCGCGAGGTTTGCCGACACGCATGTTACTGCAGGTGTGGTCGCGGGCGACGGCGGCGCGGTGATGTGGCCACTGTTGATCGGGCCCGTCCGTGCGAAGCACTACCTGATGACCGGTGACTTCATCTCCGCGGAAAAGGCCGCGTCCATCGGCATGATCAACGAGGTGATTACGAACAGGGACGTCAAGGATGTTGCAATCGAGTACGCAGAGATGCTCGCGAGCGGCCCAAGAGAATCGATCATCTGGACCAAGTATTGCGTGAACAAGATCATCAAGCAGTACGCGCATCTGCTCCTGGACACCTCGACCGCCCTCGAGACGATCACCTTTGCCGCGCCCGACCGGCGCGATGCGGTGGCCGCCTTCGCTGAAAAGCGCAAGCGCTTCGCGGAGCGTTGAGGTGAGCGCCGAGGGTTTTGCGTCAGGCGCCCAACTCGCCGACGTGACCATTCCGCAGCTCCTGAGCCAGCGGAGGGTGGAGCTTTCTGACGAGATCGCGTTCAAGCAAAAACGTCGCGGTGAGTGGATCGCCACGACCTGGAAGCAGTATTCGGACCTGGTGGCCAAGTTGGCGGCCACTCTGCAAAAGGCTGGATTCGAACGCGGCGATCGCGCGGCGATCATGGGGGATGTGTCCCAGGAATGGCTTCTTGCGGACATGGCGATCATTTGTGCCGGCGGCATCATGGTCGGGGTCTACTTCACCTCATCGGCGGAGGAGGTCGGCTATTATCTCGGCGACTCCGGAACGTCGTTCATGTTCGTCGGGAGTGAACTTCAGCTCGGTACCGTCCTTGCATCGGGCCGTGCTGACCAGCTGAAAAGAATCATCGTGCTCGATCCCGCGTGGAAGAAGGCAGGCGGGCCGGCGAATGTCGTCTCTCTTCATGACTTCTGGAGGGAAACATCGGTCGACGCCGACATCTTTCTGCGAGAGCAGGTCGCAAAAGCAAAGGCGAGCGATCTGACCAGCATCGGATACACGTCCGGCACGACGGGATTTCCGAAGGGAGCGATGCTGACCCATCTGTCGCTGCTCGCCGGTGCGCACAGCGTAACCCTGTTCACGTCGAAGTTGCGCTCCGATGTCCACCGTGTCGTCGTGCACCTGCCGATGTCACACACGGTGGCACGCGCACAGGCAACGACACTGCCTCTGCTCATCCGCCTGGTGCCGTATTTCGGCGAGAACAGCGCAGAGTTCGCTCAAACCGTCAAGGAAGTGAAGCCGACCTACTTCATGGCGCCGCCGCGGTTCTTCCAGCGTTATGCCACCCAGATCCTCAGCAAGGTTCACTCCGGGTCCGAGAAGCAGAAGCAGGACTATCAGCTCGCGATGACCATCGCCCGCAAGGCCCTCGATGATCGTCAGGCCGGAGGCGTGCCAGACACGTTCATTTCCGGCCTCTTTGCCGTGTGTCAGCAACAGGTTTTCCGTCCGCTGCTTTGTGAGGTCGGGTTCGAGGAGCTCACGGTTACATACACCTCGTCTGCGGCGATGCCTCCCGAGCTCATGTCGCTGTGGCAGCTATGGGGATTGCAGCTGAAGGAATGTTACGGACAGACAGAGCTGGTCGGCGCCAATCTGGTGCAGATGGCGGAATGGCCGGAAGCCGGCACCGTGGGGGTACCTTTGCGGGATCCGTCTTGGGAGACCGCTGTTCTCGAAGACGGGGAAATGATTGTCAGGGGACCCGGACTCTTTGTCGGTTACTGGAATAAGCCGGAAGAGACCAAATCCGCTCTGCGCGGTGGCTGGCTCTACACCGGAGACATCGTGGACGTCGATTCGGCAGGCCTTTTCAGGCTGGTCGATCGAAAAAAGGAGATCATCAACACTTCCAACGGAAAGTCCATCAGCCCGACGCAGATCGAAAACGAGCTCAGGCGCAGCCCGTTTATCTCTGAGGCGGCTGTACTTGGAGAAGGAAAGAAGTACCTCACCGCGCTGATCGAGGTGAACGCGACCGCGACGTTGGATTGGGCCAGATCGCACGGTCTTCGGATCGACCGGTACTCGGAACTGGCGAACTCCGAAACCGTGGTGCGGATGATCGAAGCAGAGATCGGCAAGGCGAATGGTCGGCTCGCCAGGGCCGAGCAGATCAAGGCGTTCCGGATATTGCCGGAAGAGCTCTCTCCCGAGAACGGCATGATGACGCCGACTCGGAAGAAGCGTCGGAAGCAGATCATGGAGAGGTATCGGCCATTGATCGATACGCTCTACGACGAGAGCGAAGACAACCTCGTCAAGGCGGAAATCAAACCCTGAGTCAAATCACGCGGGCGGCGCATCTCGTGAAGCGCCGAGCGCGAGTGCACGTCCCTGGCGCGATAGCACCTCACCGTTCAGTGAGCGCTATCAGACCGCATCGATATTCTTGCAGCCAACCAAAGGGGAATGAAATGAGAAAGCACAGCGAAAGCGGTTTGAGCCGCCGGTCCTTGATCGGTAGCGGAATTGGCGCCGCAGTCGGGTTCGCATCGTGGCAGTCAAGAGCGGCCACCCCGGCCAAGGTGCGTGTCGGCGCAATCAATCCGAGCAGTGGCGTCCTGGCGTTTCCGGGGCAGGCTTGCGTACGCGGCATCGATGTCGGTGCGAAGTTCGCAAAGGAGAAGTTCGGTATAGAGCTGCAAGTCATCCATGCGGACACGCAAAGTCGGCCGGAAAACGGACGGATTGCCGCCGAGAACCTGATCAGACAGGGGTGCACGGTACTTATCGGCGCGTGGGATTCCGGAGCAACCATCTCCGCGCTTCAGGCCGCAGAGGCCGCAAAAGTGCCTATGGTCGTTCACATCGCGAGCGCGACCCAGGTGACCTCTCAGGGATTCACCGAGGTGTTCAGGTATTACCCGACGTCCCTGACAATCGTCAGGAAGTCCCTCATGGAGCTGAAGTCACTCCTGTCCTCGATCAAGGACGCTCCAACAAGCGCCGCCGTCATGCACCTCAACAATACGATGGGACAGTCGACCGCGGCGAGCATCGATCAGGCCTGGAAGGAGGTCGAAGTGCCCCTCAGGATTGCCGAGTATATTCCATATGATGAAAGAGCCAAGGATCTTTCGGTCGAGGTTGCAAAAGCCAAAGCGTCAGGCGCGGACGCGTTGGTCTCCGTGACGCGTGTCAACGACGCCATCATGATCATTCGGGAATGCACCAAGCAGGGGTGGAATCCCAAAATGATCTTCTCACCCAACTCGAATGGCGCGCAGGACAAGGCGTACTATGACGCGTTGGGCAAGTACGGCGACGGCGCGATACTCTCCACCTTGTGGTATAATCCGAAGGCGCCCGATGCCGAGGCGATCTTGAAGAGATTTGCATCCGATTATCCAAATGACTGGGTCGACGGGAATTCGGGGTGTGCCTTCGAAGCTGTTCAGATTGTTGCGGACGCCGTAAGCCGCGCCGGTTCTTCCGAGTCCGCTGCGATCCACGCCGCGCTTAAAGGAACGGACATGACGCCTATCCTGATGTCCAGCGGCAAGATCAAGTTCGACGCCAATGGCCAGAATACGGGCAGTGACGTGACCATCCTCCAAGGGCAGAACGGGAAGCCTCGCGTGGTGGCGCCGCAGTCGGTCGCCGAAGCTGCGCTCCAATACCCTCTGGTCCCATTCAATTCGCGGTAGGAGAAGCCGTGAGCTGCGGCCCCAGCGGGCGGTGCTGGGGCCAGCGTCCCCCGCGCGAAGGTCTTCAAGCCAAGGGCTCACGGCCTACGAAGCTGGATCGCTCGGCAAGGAAGCGGCGGGGGCTCTTGCCCATTGCCTTCTTGAACATGGTTATGAAGGCGCTGGGGGTTTCATAGCCCAGATCGAGCGAGACGGCCTGAACGGAAGATCCCGCAGACAGCCTCTGCAGCGCGACCAGGATGTGAAGGCGCTGTCGCCAGCGTCCGAACGTCATCCCGGTTTCTTTCAGCACCAGGCGAGCGAAAGTCCGGACACTCATCGCATATCTGGTCGCTAGTTCGTCGATCGTGCTGCGATCGCCGGGGTCGTTGAGCAGCGATGCCGCGAGATGCTGAAGTCGGCTGTCGGTGGAGATGGGCAAGTACATCTGTTCAGTGGACATCTGCACCAATTCGTCGAGCAGCACGCGTCCGAGCCGGCTGGTCGGCCCCTCGACCGGATACAGGGGAGGAAAGACGGAGAGCCGATGTATAAGTTCACGGACGAGCGATGATATCGTGAATGTGCAGCACGTGCTCGGAAGCGTACTCGCCTGCGGATCGATGAAGACGACGTAGACCTTACCATTGTCCGAGACGCAATTGCTGTGCATGACGCCGGCCGGTATCCACACGGCACCCTGCGGCGGAACGATCCATAGTCCGCCGGGGGCACGACACATCACCGATCCATGTGAAGCGACAACGAGTTGCCCTTTCTTATGTGAATGGAGCGGAAGCTCGTCATTGTCTTCACCGGTTTCGATGCAGAATGAGGTGATCGGCCGATCGAACTGATCCGGATCAATCGGATCGTAGTTGATCCGAAGCTCGGGCAAATTCATTCTGGCAAAACCAGGATCCATTTCGGACGTGGATAATATGCTCATCGAATTCGCTCGTTATTGGCTACGGCTCCCGCAATTCAGGGGGCGGAGATAAGGGGCGCGCCTGGAGTCCGGGTGACGATAGCGCTCCGGGACATGCTCGTCACCGAAAAGTAGCACGAGGATGCAAGAATCCGATCCTGCGGGTTAGCCTCGTCCTTCCCCGGAGGATTTTGGTGACGGTCACGGCTGCGCATTGCCAGGCTCCGCGACGGTGAATGCAGCCGGAAGGCTCAACGCAGGAAGCTGCTGCGACAAGACGCGTCTCAGGGCGCCAGACCGGGTACCGCCCCGATGGTAGAAAATGCCGCGTTGCCGCGTCAACCGGCTCCACCGATCGCGCTTTCACGGTTCTCCGCAAGAGTTTTCGCCAGAAAATGCCGCGACCCCCGATGCTACCAAGGAACAATTTCGCGGAAAGCCGGCACCGACGTGTTGCCGATTGGAAGGCGAAAGCCAGGGCGCGCAGGCTGTGAGGTCGAAAGATGGAGGGGCGCGCCGGGCGAACGTTCGGGGGCAATTGAAGTGGCGGAGCATAGTCGAACAGTCTTCAGCATATCCTTGAGCGGTCAGGAGCAGGAGTTCGCGGCAGCATGCCGAGACTTTGTTCTGCAGAAGAAGCCCGAGCTCAGATCGTCCATCGTTGTAGCGAACAATATGCTTTCGATCGCCGACCAGCCACATGTCCGGCAGGCATTCATGGAATTGGGCCTGGCAGATTGGTCCGCGTTCTGCGGCTCGCGATCGTGGGTAAAGCGATTGCGATCAGGAGAGCACCCAGATTGCTGTTTGATCTCGCGCGCTTCAGGACAAAAATTGTCCGGGCCCTGCGCAGACGCGCGGGATAGCCGCTTAGGGAACGGTGTCGATCGATCGCGCGACGAAAGCCGGCATTCGGTAGATGGCCAGTGATGGGCTCCATCAATTGTTGTGATCCTGTCGCATCGGCTATGGACCAACTGGCCTCCGGTTCATGCAGCATGGCGCCCGCCGATGTGGCTTATCCCGGCCTTGTCACGCGAAAATGCCGGAAACTAGTGCAATTCCGTCTTCTTCAGCACAAAATGCCGGGCGGCATACCGGATAGTTCTATCGCTGAGATCGTTCGTTGCGCTGTCTTCGATCGAGATCCGCGTTCGGCGTTTGCGAAGGATCCACATCCTTCGCTTCCTCCCTGGACTTGGCCCGGCTCGTGCCGGGCCATTTTTTTGCTCGGCGGCGGCTGAAGCGTTTGCGGGATCAGCTTGTCGGCCGGCTCAGCGCTGTGGGGCTCAGCGGCGTATGATTTTCTTGAGGATCTCGGTCAGAGTCCGAAATTCTTCCCTCGTCAAGGGGGCGAATGTCTCGCCGGAAATCTCACCAATGGTCTCGATCGCAGCGTCCGCCGTCCGCCTCCCCTTGTCGGTTAATTCGATCTGCCGTCGTCGTGGATCCAAAGGATCCTTGGAGCTCTTGATCAGCCCGCGCGATTTGAGGCGATTGATGACGCCCGTGATCGTCGCTGAATCATAGTGGATCAGTCGTCCCAGGTGATTTTGAGAACATGATCCGACTTCCCTCAGTTTTGCCAGCGTCGAGAATTGGGGTGGGGTCAGTTCTTCGATCATTTTCGCGACAAAGATCGATGTGTGGGTACGGAGCGCGACGCGCAACAAAAATCCTGGCGCATCGTCCAACCTGTAAGACTGTGCGGCCTCTTTCGGCTTCTCGGTCGGAGCCGTCCTGGTTTTCGGTTGCACGATTTTCGTCCTCTTGCGGCACTTGGCCGTGGCTCGGCTTGAACAAAGCTGGATGGCTCGGCCTCGGAAGTCCCGAGTTGATCATTTGTCTACATTCGTTGACCCCAAGAATCCATGCCGCCTGACTGGGAGCCCGATCCGACCGGTGCGCCGTAGGCATCGAAGGCTTGTCACTTGTATACGAGTGCAGCGCTTGCATACGAGCGATAAATAGGATAAGGGTTGAGGATTGCCCCCTGAGAGGAGCCGCGCAGGCTTCTTGACCATCGGCGGCGACCTCGCACCCCGGATCCGAGCATGTCGGTGACTGACAGTATGAGTGCCGTACGACCCGACCTCATTGAAAAGGTTACGGGGCGGGCAGAATACGTTACCGACCTCATGATCCCGGGAGTGCTGCACGGCTTTGTGGTTCGCTCGCCCGCGAGTCACGCACGCATCGCCTCGATCGATACGCGCGCCGCTCGGTCAGTGGACGGCGTCGTTGACGTACTTGTCGGCGAGGACGTCGCCTCGTTCGGTTGCTGGGGAGTCGTGCTCAGAGACCGGCCCATCATAGCGATCGACCGGGTCCGGTATGTGGGCGAGCCGGTCGCCGTGGTGATCGCTGAGAGCATCGAGATCGCCGAAGCCGCCGCGGAACTCGTCGACGTCGAATACGACGAGCTTCCGCATGCAACGACGATCCGGGAAGCCTTGGTGGCGGATGCGCCGCTCATCCATGAGCGCCACGAAAATCTCGAAGACTTCTACTTCAAGGGCGGCGCCAGGCCGACCCCGAACAGCAACATATTCCACACATACAGGAACAACGTCGGAGATGTCGACGCTGCGGAGGCGGTTGCGGCGTACATCCACGAGGACCACTTCACTTTTCCGGCGATCTCGCACTTCGCGATGGAGCCGCATGCGGTCATCGCCGACTTCCAAGGAGACTCCCTGACGGTCTGGGCCGGTGCGCAGACGCCGACCGCGGTTCAGAAGGTCCTGTCCAGACTCTTTGGGCTGGCATTAGCCAAGGTCCGCGTAATCGTTCCGTTTGTTGGCGGGGGATTCGGCGGTAAGGCCTCCGTCAAGATCGAGCCGTTGGTCGCTGCCGCCTCCTGGAAGGTGCGGCGCCCGGTTCGTGTCGCTCAATCCATGGCCGAATCGATGCTGACCTGTCGAAGGCTCGGCGCAGACATCACGATTCAAACCGCGGTCGACGCCAACGGACGGATCCTCGCGAAGAGCGCCCGGCTTCTGCTCGACGGCGGCGCGTATTCAGATACGGGCTCGGCGGTCGCCACGAAATCGGCAAATCGCATCATGGGGCCGTATGTGGTGCCGAATCTGCGCCTCGAGGCATGTGCGGTCTACACGAACACCGTCCCGGGCGCGGCATTCCGCTCGATCGGTGGCCCGCAAGCCGTATGGGCCAAGGAATCGCATATGGATAACGTGGCTGCGGCAATCGGAATGGATCCGACAGAGTTCCGCTTGCTCAACTTGGTCCCGCGTGGCGAGCGCATCCGTCCCGATCTACGCGCGCTCGACATGGACATGAGCGAGCTGATTGGCCGGGTAGCGCAATCGTTCGCATCCGAGACGAAGGCGTCCAACCGTCAGGCGCACGGATTGGCCGTCGCCGCAACCGATCCGGCAAACACGCCGATCAGCAACGCGATCATACGTCTCAAGATCGATGGGTCGATTCTCGTTTCAGTCTCGAGCATCGAGGTTGGTCAGGGTGCGCACGCGACGATGGCCCAAATCGCGGCGCAGACATTGAAGCAGAAGGTGTCTGCGGTCACCGTCCTGCGCTCCGATACGGCGGTCGCCCCTTACGACTGGGGTACCGGCGCGAGCCGCTCGACCGTCGTCGTCGGCCTCTCTGTCGAGAGCGCCGCTCTCGACGCAGCCGATCAGATTCTCGACATGGTTGCCGAGGTCTGGGAGCTTCCCCGCGACGGCCTGTCACTCGTCGAAGGAGGCGTCTCGACTGGTTCGGAAGTTCTCACTTTCCATCAGATATTTCACCGCAGCTTGGGTGTCGATTCGGGAGAAGTCGTCGGCCGCGGCGCCATCACGCCGCGTTCGAAGAAAGGCTCCCTGGCGGAGTCACCTCTGTTCTGGGAGACATCCGCGGGTCTCGCAGAGATCGTGGTCGATGAGGAAACCGGCGAGATCCGTGTGCCTCGGTACGCCAGCGCCGCGGACGTCGGTCGTGTGATCAATCGCGTCGCTGCGGAAGGTCAGGATGAGGGCGCCGCTGTCATGGGGCTCGGTCACGCGCTCTACGAGGCGCTCGAGTTCGAGGACGGGCAACCCGTCAACGCGACGCCGATCGATTATTCGATCCCGCGGATCTCCGACGTACCGCCCTCGTTCGACACGATACTTGTCGAAAACGGCGACGGGCCGGGGCCTGGCGGCGCCAAAGGAATGGGCGAGGGAGCGATCCTGCCAGTCGCACCGGCGATCGCAAACGCGCTGTTCTCCGCCTACGGCATCCGAATCACCGATCTGCCAATGACACCCGAAAAAGTGTGGCGCGCGCTACAGAAGAGGAGCTGAATTCATGGAATTCAACATGTCGATGGCGGTGCCAGCGACGCCGGCGCAGCTTTGGAGCACGCTGCTCGACGTTCCGCGCATATCAAGTTGCATCCCCGGGTGCGAAAGCGTCGAGGAAATCCAGCGGCTTGCAACCTACAAGGCGACCGTCAAGCAGAAGATCGGTCCATTCAAGCTCGAAGTGCCGGCTGACATCATCGTTGAATCGATCACCGAGCCGTCTCACGTGCGCACCCGCGCTACAGGCCGCGACAAGATCACAGGAACGCGGCTGGCGGTTGTCCTCGACGTGACCGTCACGCAGGAAGGGTCTGGTTCCACATTTGCCGTGGACGCGAAAGTCGACGTGCAGGGCCGGCTTGCAACCATGGGGTTGGGCATCATCAAACGCCGGGTCGATCAGAACTTCGAAGAGTTCGAGAAGCGGCTCAAAGAAATGCTGGGCGCGGCCTGATCATGCTGCCGTCACCCTTCCAATTCGAGCGGCCTTCGACGATCGCCGACGCCGTGCGTGCCGTCGGAGATTCTGGCGACGGCATGTTCTACGCCGGCGGGACCGAGTTGCTGCTCGCGATGAAAATGCGCGTCATCCGTGCGGACCGCCTCATCGACATCAAGGGCATCCCTGGGCTCGATTGCATCGCCGTCAACGACATGAACGAGATCGAGATCGGCGCGCGCTGCACGCACAAGAAGATCGCCGGCGATTCCGTCATCCGCGAGCACGTGCCGGCCCTGTCGTCGCTCTGCGCCGAGGTGGCGAACATCAGGGTCCGCAACGTCGGGACAATCGGCGGCAACCTGTGCTTCGGAGAGCCTCACGCCGATCCGCCGACGATGCTCGCGGCCCTGAACGCACGACTGGTGCTCGAGGGATCCAAGGGCGCGCGTGAAATTCACGCTGATGATTTCATTCGAAGCGAAATGGAAACTGTGCGCGAGCCTGACGAGTTGCTGACGGTCATCGTGTTCCCGCGGCCCGCGGGACCGGTAACCTATCGCCGGTTCAAGCATGGTGAGAGGCCCTCAGTGAACGTCGCGATGGCCTGGTCACTGAACGCCGGCGGGAGCACGATCAGGAGCGCCCGTGTACGGGTCGGCGCGCTTGGTTCGCGGCCACAGCCTCTGACGGCCGTCGAAGATGCCCTCCGAAACGTAGCGGTAGCAGAGGCCCGTCGGGCGATTGAGACAGCTCTTCCCGCGGCGCTGGATCAGCTTGAAGTCAACGCGGATCGGCATGGCGGGGCCGATTACAAGCGTCACCTTGCAGGCGTGCTTCTTCTGCGTAACGCCGATGAGGCGATCATCGCCGGCGGGAGCTGGCTGAAATGACACAGGTATTGGCCATCTCGTTCTCGTTGAACGGCAAGACGATCGCCGTCGACATCCCGGCCCATGTGCTCTTGATCGATCTTATCCGAGATCGTTTGGGCCTGAAGGGAACGAAACGTTCCTGCGACATGGAAGTATGCGGCGCTTGCACGGTCCTTCTCGACGGTGAGCCGGTCTCGAGCTGCACAACGCTCGCCGTCGATGTGGATCGGCGTGAGGTCACCACAATCGAGGGTGTGACGCCGCCAGACGGACTATCCCGGATCCAGGAGGCGTTCGTGCTTCATGGCGGTCTGCAGTGCGGCTTCTGCACGCCCGGGTTCATCATGGCGGTCACGGCGCTCTTGAAGACCACGCCACACCCGACAGACGCGGAAATCCGGCACTACCTGCACGGCAATCTTTGCCGCTGCACCGGTTACACCAAGATTTTCGAAGCCGTGAAGAGCCTTGCCGTCCAGCAGGTCTCGCAGGATGCCGTTTGAGTCCGCGCGAGACAGCGCAGCTACCTTCTGGAGATATCATGAGTATTGATCGGGTCAAAAGAACGAGTGTCCTTATCGCAGGCGCGGGCATCGGCGGTCTGGCGATGGCGCTATCGCTGCTTCGACGCGGCATCGATTGCGACGTTTTCGAGCAGGCGTCCGAGTTGCGCGAGGTAGGCGCCGGCCTTTGGGTCTCCATGAACGGTGTGCGTGTTCTTCGCGACCTCGGCCTCACCGAGGAAGTCGAACAGAACTGCATCGCGGCAGAGCGACGTTCTATCCGGCTCTGGAACACGGGTGAAACGTGGTCCCTCTATAATCGGAACTCCGACGCGGCCCGGAACCAACCCTATCTTCTGCTGCGCGCGCATCTGCTGAAGATCCTTGTCGACGGTGTGCGGCGATTGAAGGCGGACGCCATCCATCTGAACGCCCATGTTGTCGGGTTCAGCCAGAGCGACGAGGGAGTTCGGGCGCAGTTCGCAGATGGCCGTGAGATCGAAGGTCGCGCCCTGATCGGCGCCGACGGCTCCCATTCGAAGGTTCGTACCGGTCTGATCGGCCAGATCGAGAGCCAGTACACCAATGCAATCGCCTGGCGTGGTCTTGTGCCGGTCGACCGCCTCGAGCCGCATCAGCGCGAGCCCGTGGTGTCTACCTGGATCGGGCCGACCGCGCATGTCACGGCATATCCGGTCCGTTGGCAGAACACGGAATTGATGACGTTCTCGGGTCAGGTCGATCGCAACGACTGGCTCCTGGAATCGTGGTCGGAGAAGGGCTCTGTCGAGGAGTGCCTGAAGGACTTCCTAGGCTGGCATCCCGACATCATCGCGCTCGTCAGCAACGTCGATAGCCTTCACAAATGGGGCCTGTTCGTGCGGCCTACGCTGGCTGGTTGGTCGCAAGGACGGGTCACGCTTCTTGGAGATGCCTGCCATTCGATGCTGCCGTATCTCGGTCAGGGAGTGAACATGGCGTTGGAGGACGCGTCCGTTCTCGCCCGCTGCTTCGAGCAGCAGCCCGACGATCTCGCGAAAGCTTTCCAGACATACCAGAGCCTGCGACTTGATCGCACAACCAGGGTCGTGAAGTCCGCTGCCGGGATGCTGCCGATCTTCCATAACTCGGCGCTGTGCAAGGCCGAAACGGCGGGAGACTACATCAGGACCCAGTGGGCGCCGGAAGCCACGGCCGCTCGTTACGACTGGATCTACCAGTATGACGCGACCGCCGTTCCTCTTCATTGACATCTCTCCTCCACGAGCACCGGTGCACAATGATGATCGGCAAAGAGCAGCCCTGGGACAGGGTGATACCGCTCGAAGAGCGCGAGACCTATGCCATTGCAGGGTTGGGTGGCGCGGCTGGATTCGGCAAGCGGCCCGCACTCCTGGTAATTGACGTGCAGTACCGCTCGGTCGGTGACCACCCGATGCCGATCCGCGAAGCGATCAAGCAATATCCAACCAGCTGCGGCGAGGCTGGTTGGCAGGCGATAACGCAGATTTCCGAACTGATGCGGTTGTTTCGCGGGAGACGATGGCCGGTGATATTTCCGCATGTCGCCTGCAAGGTCAGCCATGACCAGGGGGCATTCGCGGCAAAAATTCCGGGCATCATGCAAATTCCGCCTGAGGGCTACGACTTTGTTCGTGAGGTGGCTCCCGAGCCGGGGGAACTGCTGCTGCCAAAGACGCAGGCAAGCGCATTCTTCGGCACCCCGCTGACGACGTATCTCGTCGGGGCCGGGATCGATTCGCTGGTGGTGACCGGTTGCACGACCAGCGGCTGCGTCCGGGCGTCGGTAGTCGATGCGTGCGCGCTGAATTTCAAATCGATCGTGCCGAGCGACGCCGTCTACGATCGTTCGCCGACTTCGCACGCGGTCAACCTGTTCGATATAGCCAGCAAGTACGCAGATGTGATGCCGACCTCGGAAGCCATCGAGCGGCTTCGCGCGCTGGCGGATGATCGTACCAAGGATCGGCCGACATGAGTGTCGCCCCGGTATCCGGTCTGCTTTACGGCGCTCATGTGCGTGCGAATGGCATCCGCCAACATTACCTGCGGTTCGGCGGAGCCGGGCCCGCCATCGTCATCGTCCCGGGCATCTCGACGACTGCGGCACAATGGGCGTTCATCGCGGAACGCTTGTGCGTCGGATACGACGTATATGTGCTCGATGTCCGGGGGCGCGGCCTTTCCGAAAGCGGACCGCATCTCAATTATTCGCTGGATGCCTGCGCCTCCGATTTGGTTTCGTTCGCCGAGGCGCTGGAAATAGGCGCATATACCTTGCTCGGCCACTCCATGGGAGCCCGCATCGGCATTCGTGCCGCACGCTGGCGGCCATCGCCCATAAGACAGTTGATCCTGGTCGATCCACCGGTCTCCGGTCCCGGACGTCGCGCCTACCCAAGTCCGATCGGACCTCTTCTCAAGCTGCTTCACAGCGCAAGCCTTGGGGAGGCGGAGGCGGCGCTGCGAAGTCCGTCCGCGCCGCGCTGGCCCGAAAGGCACATTCGCGCCAGGGCCGAGTGGATGCACACCTGCGACGAGCGCGCCCTGGTCGAAAGCCACAAGGGCTTTCATCACGATGACATTCACAATGACCTCGCCAACCTCAGCGTCCGCACTTCGCTGCTCGTTGCCGGGAAGGGCGATGTCATACGTCCCGAAGATGAAAGAGAGATTCAAAGACTGCTGCCGTCCATCGTGATCAAGCGACTGGAGAGCGCAGGTCACCAAATGCACATCGACGACACGGAAGGCTTCCTTTCGATCGTCAATGACGTTCTCGGCTGACCGCCCAAGGCCGGTCGGAGGGTTGCGGATACATGCTTGGCAAGGAGGAGATGACTAGATGACCCGGCAACGCATCGATGTTGAAATGCTCGAACTCTTCAAGGCCGAGCTTGCACTTTGCAAAGTGAGGGAAGGCGAGGTCGTAGCTGTCCTGAGCGGCGGCGAGGATCAGTCGGAATATGCCCAGACATTCATGTTGGCGGCCCAGGGTCTCGGTGCGACAACCTTCCACCTCAATGTTCCCAAATACGGCCAGAGCAAGGTTGCGGGCCTGCAGGGTAGACACGCGCTGACAGGCAACCAGCCGGCGATCGACACGCTCAAGCGCGTGGATATGGTGATTGATCTTCTGGGTCTGCTGTTCTCGCGCGAGCAACTCGAAATTCAGGAAGCGGGCACGCGCATTCTGCGTGTAATGGAGCCGTTCCACATTCTCAAAAAGATGTTTCCGACCGAGGATCTCCGCCGGCGAACGGAACTCTCGCGAACGCTCCTGCAGTCAGCCAGAACCATGCGCATCACGTCGCCGGGCGGAACAGATGTGACCTACGGATTAAAGCAGTATCCGGTCATTTCCGAGTACGGATACACCGATGAACCGGGCCGCTGGGATCATTTCCCGTCAGGCTTCGCTTTCACCCAAGCCACGGATGGTGACGTCAACGGAACTGTCGTTCTGATGCCAGGCGACATTCTCTGCGCATTCAAGCGCTATATTCAGTCTCCGGTCACGCTGACCATCAAGGACGGCTACATTGTCGACCTCAAGGGCGAGGGGACCGACGCGACGCTCATCAAGAACTATATCGACAGTTTCGGCGATCGGCGCGGATGGGCAATCTCGCACATCGGGTGGGGATCAAATGAGCGCGCCGACTGGCACCACATAGCTGCATCTCAGCAGCTCGCGTCGGAGCATATCATGAACGCCCTTTCCTTTTATGGAAACGTTCTGTTCTCGACGGGGCCGAATACCGAGCTTGGCGGCACGAACGACACGCCGTGTCATCTCGACATCCCGCTTCGTGGCTGCAGCCTCTGGCTCGACGATGTCCATATCCTCGACAAGGGTGAGTTTGCCTATTCCGAGTTGAGGGCACCGGGCCGCTAGGCCTCGCCCTCCTGATCAAGACCTGGAGCCGCATCCGCGGTTCCCAATAACGCGGAAAGCGTTTCGGCAACGACCATCCACTGTCCAGCTCTTTCAACGGGAAACGCATTGCATGTCCAAAACCCTCTCAGGCGCCGAAGATTACACGGCCAGGCAACGGTATTCGATCATGATCTCGGCGATGCTGGGATACATTCTCGACTTCTATGATGTCCTGATCTTTCCGTTTCTCCTGCCCGCGATCCAGCGGTCGATGTCGCTATCGTTGACAGAGATCGGCTCTCTGCAGGCCCTGACACTATTCGGATCGGCGATCGGTGGGGCCCTGTTCGGCGTCATCGGTGATCGCCTTGGCCGGAAGACCTCGCTTCAGCTTACCATCGCGCTGTTCTCGGTCGCGGCGATCATTTCCGCGTTCGCATGGAATTACTGGTCGCTCGCAGTGCTGCGGTTCATCACCGGCATCGGTCTTGGCGGCGAGTATGGCGTTGGCATGGTGCTTTTCAACGAGGCCTGGAAAAAAGGCAGCCGAGGCTTGGGTGCAGCTGCGCTTCAGGGCTGCGCCGTGATCGCATCGTCCACGGCTTCGATCGTCGGAATCTGGCTTATCGCGACGTTCAGCGACGAGTGGAGCTGGCGCATCGGCCTGCTGAGCGGCGGAGTGCCGATCCTGCTGATCATCTTCATTCGCTTCTTCATGCCTGAGTCGAAGATCTGGCTGGAGTACGAGGCGCAACGCAAGGTCGGTCCGGTTGTGGCCGCGGCCCGCACTCTTCCCCTTGCAGACTTGTTCCGCAATGGTCTGGCGCGGCAGACCGTCACTGCTTTCGTGTGGCTGATGAGCTACATGCTTTGCTACTACAGCGTAGTCTCGTTCATTCCGACGCTGTTGCTCCGGGACATGCACACACCGGGCGACGTCGTTCGCACCACGGCCGTTCTTCTTTCCGTGGTCAGCGGCATCTGCTACCTCGCCAACGGCTTTTTCAACGACAGGGCTGGCCGCCGGTTCGGCGCTCTCGTGCCGGCATTATTTTGGGTCGGATCCCTGGTTGGCATGGCGGTGTGGGGAAGTCAGCTCTACGCCGGCTCGAAGACCGAGTGGCCGATGTTCTGGCTCTATATCGGTTTCGGTATTGGCAACGTTGCGCTCGGCGTGACGGGCGTCTGGATCTCGGAGCTCTATCCGGTCAACCTGCGCGCAACGGCGGTGTCCACATTCTATATGGGCGGCCGCGGCCTTGGCAGCATCGCGCCAGTGATCGTACCCCTTGCGGCTGCTCATTTCGGCGGAAGCCTGCTGAACGGCATGGTCGCCGTAGCCCTTCCTGCCGCAGCTACTTTCATTCTGGCTTCTCTTCTGCTTCCCGAAACGCTCGGTCGCGATCTGTCCGCGAAGGGCTTCAAGGCCGACGCGGAATCGGAGCCTGCGATGAAGGCTGCGCCGGTATCGAGCGTATGATGCACCCGTGAAATGACGCGCAGCCGGCGAGATGAGAGCTTGTCGCGCTCATCTCGTCGGCTCGGCGCGGAAGATGCAATCCGTGACTGGGCCGTCGATACGGACAAATGACGTCTGATCGAGACACGCACTGCAGCGAATCAAATGTTGGCCGGCACCGTCTTCTTCATGCCTGCCGGTGCGCCGGTGGTAGGTATTGTCGACCGGCCGATGCGCGGCGTCCTTGCAGACCTTGTTGCGGCCATGCAATAGAACCGCGTCGGCAATCTGGGTTTCCACAGCGTGGAGATAAGGACGTATCGTCCGGAATTGACGACGTCCGACGTGTCAGCCGCGACCTTCAGATCGGCAGGTCAAGTTGCGGCGCCGCATCGTCGCCTTGTAAGGACGAAAGCGAAACCCCCAGCAGCCGGACTGACCTGGAAAAGGGTATCTCGTTCTTAAGCAGCGCCATCGACAGTCGTTCGAGTTCCGCGCGGCTCGAAACCGCGGCAGGTACCGACCTGCTGCGCGTAATGATTTCGAAGTCGTTGAACTTTACCTTGAGGGTCACCGTTCGGCCACGCGCTGCCTTGTCTTCGCAGTGCCGCCAGACCTTGTCGATAAGTGGCTGCAGTTCGGCGGCCAATGTTTGGAATTCGGTCAAATCGCTTGAGAAAGTAGTCTCTGCGCCGACCGACTTCCGAATTCGATCCGCGCGGAGCTCACGGTTGTCGACGCCCCTTGAGATCCAATAGTAGTACGCACCGGCCTTGCCGAAATTGGCCTGCATGAATTCGAGCGACTGATTGCGCATATCGAGCCCCGTGTAGAGGCCCAGGGCATTCATCCTGGCACCGGTCGCAGGACCAATGGCATGGAATTTGCCGACGGGCAGGGTTTCCACAAATGCCGGGCCCATCTCAGGCGTGATGACGTACTGGCCATTCGGCCTGCGGTGATCCGAGGCGAGCTTTGCCAGAAACTTGTTGTATGAGATGCCGGCCGAAGCATTGAGACCTGTCTCGGCCTTGATCTTGGCCCGGATAGCGAGCGCGAGATCGCGCGCCCACGGAATGCGTTGCAAATTGTCGGTCACGTCGAGATACGCCTCGTCGAGTGACAGGGGCTCGATGATCGGCGTGTGTTCCGCGAAGATTTCACGGATGTGCTGCGAGATGGTCTTGTAGACCTCAAAGCGCGGCTTGACGAAGATCAGATCGGGGCATTGTCGTTTTGCCGTGACGGACGGCATGGCCGAACGAACTCCGAACTTTCTGGCTTCATAGCTGGCCGCCGCTACGACGCCGCGTTTACGGGATCCTCCGACGGCGACCGGCTTGCCGCGGAGGTCTGGATTGTCCCGCTGCTCGACGGACGCATAGAAGGCGTCCATGTCGATGTGGATGATCTTGCGCTGCCGGACCGGCGCAATTGCCTGGTCGTCATCGATCTCGATGGTCACGTCCCGAGCCCAGCCGTATCTTCCTTGACGCCGCGGGCGACGATTTGGAGGGTGCCGTCGGCAAGCGGCCGCTGCAACTTCAATGCCTCGTCCGGAGGTGCCGTCATCCAGGCCTCTACCTCGTCCGGCGATGTGAGGATCACCGGCATTGCCTTCGGGTGGATGGCGCCGACCTCGGCGTTCGGCTCGGTCGTCAGGAACGCGTAGAGGTCGTTGGTCGTCTCGCCTTCCTTGACCTTCCGGACGGACGTCCAGCTGGTCCAGATGCCGGCGAAGCAGGCGAGGGGACGGGTCTCGTCGAGCGCGAACCAGATATCACCACCGTCGGCCTTGTTGAACTCGCTGAAGGAGTTGAACGGCACCACGCAGCGGTTTTCGGGGCCGAGCCATCTTGTCCAGTGCTTGCTCTTCACGTTGCGGATATTGGTCGTGCCGCCGTCCGGCTCCATCCGCAGCAGTTCCTTGAAATCGACGGGGTTACCTTTCGCCTCGAGCTTCGCCGCGCGTTTCCTGGTTGCTTCCATCATGGCGTGCTGCGAAGACGGCATTCCCCACCGTGCCGTCGCGAGTTCGCGGCCCTCGGCCCCATTGCGCACGATCGGCGCCTTGTAATCGGGAAAAACCCCAGGCATCGGCGCCAGATTGCCAACGTACCGGTTCACGACGCGGAACAGCGCGGCGATGGCGGCTTGATTGGTCGTGATCGAGTAGAGATTGCACATCGGTCAGGCTTTGGTCCGAGGGTGGCGCGGCTGCCCCGCCAGTTGTAACAGAGTCGCAGAGGGACGCCGGCCTGCCGTGGTGCATTTTCGGCAGCGCAGCCGGCTGGCGAGATCGTGCACAAACGTCGTCGGCGGATGCTTCATCGCCGCGAGGTCAACGTCACTTGGTGTCTTGCAACCTTCGCACCTGATTTCGAGCCAAGCGAAGCCTCCATTCACGGCCTGGTCGATTGTCGGGGACGGATCGATCGGCTCTCCGTCGGACCACATGCGTTCGTTCCAGCTCTCGCACAGCAGCTTGTCCGCCTGATGGATGAGTGCTTCCCCCTTTGCCCGCATTTCTGCCGATCGGGTGGCCAGGATATTGGCCATTGCTCGCGCCTTGCCAAGCTCCTTGCTCAGAGCCCTGCGGTCGCCGCCTGACAGCGGCGTAGGGTGATACTTCGGGGCCATCCGACATCCCGGCGCGAAGAGAGGGTCGGCGACCTGGAGCGGGCTACGGCGTTTCGAATGCCGGCCAGCACCCGTCTTCCTCGTGCCTGCCAGTTCGTTGCTGGCAGGTGTTGTCGAGCAGCCGCTGCGCGACATCCTTCCAGATCGCGTTGCGGCCATACAATCGGACTGCATCGGCAGTCTGAATCTCGACGATGCGCTCGCAGCGGCGGCAGGAGACGCGGAGGACATGGCGCCCAATATCCGAAAGGCGCCGTTGCCGCATCCTCGTATCGTTCGCGTCGGCGCGAGGATCCTGGAGGGCCGATTCCCAGTATTCGGCCGGGAGCGTTGCCTCCTGAGCGGTAGCGGGAGAATGCCGCCTGCGGGCGGCCTCGGCGGCCAGCTTCTCCATCTGTTTCGGGGTCGGCATGCGCCAGCTCGCGGGTCGGTCGGTCATGTCAAATTAGAACATAACAAGAACAAATGTCGAGTCCGCTCGGATGGTCCCGGAGAAAAAATCGTCCTGATGGGGAGGTCGTGATGTCGGAACCAAGGCCTGCGGATCGTCTTGAATCCGGCATCAGTATCGGAGTTCCCATGGCCCCCCGCGCTAACTGGAAAGGCTTCCTGCGGCTTTCGCTCGTTACCTGCCCGATCGCGCTGTATCCGGCCACGTCCGAATCCGAGAAGGTTTCGTTCAACCAGCTCAACCGGAAAACAGGCCACCGGATCAAATACGCCAAGGTCGACGCCGACACTGGCGAGGAGATCGCCAATGAGGACATCGTCAAGGGCTACAAGGTCGACGACGACACCTTCATCGAGGTGACCCGGGAGGAGCTTGAGAACGTCGCGCTGGAATCAACGCGAACCATCGAGATCGACGAGTTCGTCGACCGCAGCGAGATCGATCCGCGATATCTGATCCGGCCCTACTACCTGTGTCCTGACGGCAAGGTTGGGCACGATGCATTCGCCGTCATCCGCGAAACCATCCGCGAGATGAACAAGGTCGCTATCGGACGTGTGGTGCTGACCAACCGTGAGCACATCATCGCGCTCGAGGCCATGGACAAGGGCCTGATCGGCACGCTGCTGCGCTATCCTTACGAGGTGCGTTCGGCGGCCGAGTATTTCGACGAGATCCAGGATGTCAAAGTCACCAAGGACATGCTCGATCTCGCCAGGCATATCGTCAATCAAAAGTCGGGTCGCTTCGAGCCTGAAAAGTTCGAAGACCAGTATGAAACCGCCCTGATCGACCTCATCAACAAGAAGCGCACCGGCAAGCCGATTGCCGCGAAAGCGCGGCCGCGTGGCGAGAACGTCGTCGATCTGATGGACGCGCTGCGCAAGAGCATTGGCAGCGAGAAGGGGGCGGGGGGCTCCAAGCCGGCCAGGAAGCCACGCAAGGCCGCGAGCGGTCAGAAGGAGATGCTGATGCCGATCGCCGGCAAGAAACCGGCGAAGGAGGTTGCAGCAAAGAAGCCGGCCGCGAAACCGCAGCGGAAGTCGGCTTAGCTTAGCTCGTCTTGCCGAATTTTGCTGATATAGATACGGCATGGCATTTCGTGTCTTGATCATCGGCGGCACGGGGCAGGTGGGGGCTGCGGTGGTGCGCGCCCTGGCGGCGGAGCCGTCCTGCGCCGAAGTCGTGATGGTCAATCGCAGGGCGATCTCTCTGCCCGCTGATCACCGAGTGCGGCAGGTGGTTTTGGATACGGCAGCTGCTAATCTTCCGTCGGATGTGACCAAGCTTGCCCAAAGCATGATTGCGCAAGGCGATCCCGTCTTTGGGGCATGCTGTGTCGGCGTCGGACAAGGTAGCCTGAAATGGAGCGAGGAGGAGCTGAAGGCGCTTGAGATAGGCCTGGTCGGCGGCTTTGCCCGCGGTTGCCGCGCCGCAGGTATCACACGGTTTGCTCTGCTGTCGGCTGTCGGAAGCACCTCGAAAAGCAGGATCCGCTATGTCCGGATCATGGGGCTCAAGGAAGAGACGGTTCAAGCGGTCTGCTTCCAACGCCTCGCGATTTTTCGTCCGGGAATCATTTCCGGAAACGTGCACACGCCGAGCTATGTTGCCTGGCTAGGCCGCCTGATTCCGGGACGGTTTGGCGCGATCGAGCAAGACGATATCGGGCGGGCCTTCGTCGCTGAATTCGCCAGCAGCACGGCAAAGGATGGTTTCGTGTATCTCGAGAACGGGGCCATGAGACAGATGTCTCGTGCCCTCAAATAGCCCGTCGTTTCCTCGATCAGGGGCATTCCGGGCAGGTATCGCCGATCGAGTCCAGGACGTCGCGGACTTCGGCCACCGCTTCATCCGTGGAGATGCCTGCCGGCGGATCTTTACGGGCGATATCGGAGGCCCGCTCCCGCGCATGCGGATCGGCGCGATCCTGCATCCAACCGTGCTCCTCGCACTCGCGGATGGCGCCCGCTTCCTGGAGCACGTGGATCGCCCATCCGCGCAACGTCCGTATCGCCGGCCTTCGGACCCTCGTCATCAGCATTGAAATTGCTCCTGACAGACGAATCGCTGTGTCCGCCAATCGTTCCCCTCCTATCACGTGGCTTGTGGTTCGCGACGATGCGAGCTCGATGATTGGAGTCCGACGAGCCGGCGAAACCGCTCGCTCCAGCCTTGCGCGCTCGCGGGGAACAACGACTGATGACTGAGTTGCGACCTCGGGAAGACATCAGGTCAGGCGGGGGGGAGAACTGAAGAAAGGCTTTCCAAAGCGCAGATCAGTTGCGCGACGAAAATGGCTCGCAACAAAATCCGGATTCGTCAAATTTGGTCAGCGTGTCTTTGTCCAGGCGCGTGCGGCGATGGCCGCACCGGGCCCTTGTGAACCAAGCCGTGTGACGTCTCGGTAGGGTAGGCGCGGGACACCTCCGAAGAGGATATCCCTACGCCTCCCCCCAAACCGTGCGGGCACTTTTCAATGCACACGGCTTTCCGTACGCGCATGCTCTCGACCGGAGACGGCTGCACGGCAAGACGGGCACAGGACAATGGTCTTGCGCCGCCAACCGGACCGTTTCCAGACCGTCAGCGATCCGCTTCGCAGGTCACCTAGGCGGCGGAGATGATGCATCTCGAATGGTCCCATCGTATCGCTGCACGCTTCGCACTTGCGAGCGTTAAGTCGATCGATCAGATCATTTGGGCTTTTGACCCACCACGCACCTGCCGTGACGTTGTCGATAGTCGGACTTGTCCAGTAGGCTCGGGTGAGATGCTTCAGTCTCCACAGCTTGATGCTGCGAAGCTTACCACGGACCACGGAGCTAACCTCGTAGTCCGTGCCTTTCCACAGACGCGCCATGGTTTTTGCTCTCGTCGTCCGATGTCGCATCGCCAGCGTCTTCACAAGACTGCGGAACACGACAAGCTCCAGCAATCCCAAGGCGCTCTTGATGTCGTCGGCAAACGAATGGTAGTTCGCAAACCCACGGAACTCTGAGTTATAGGCGAGGACGGTTGCAACGTCGCTGGTGACCAGGAACTGCTCGCGTGGACTGCCGGTCTTCTTGGCGAGATCGCCATAGCCGTGTTGCTTGCAGAACTTCGTGACTTCCTTGCGCGGCACACGCAGGCTGACATTGCCGGTGGTCGGCCGACGCATCACGCGCCATGTCCGTCCAGCCGGTCCCTTGCGGCCGGATTTTCGTCCTGCCCCGTAGGAGGTGTATGTCGAGATGCGGTAGCTAAGGAAGGTCACTCCCTTTGAAGCGGCGTAAACCCCACTTTTCTCGGGCGACACGGCGAGCTTCAAGGTCTCCGTCAGGAATCGTTCGACGCAGGCCATGATCTCACACGCTTCCCGCTTGCTCCCGATCACGCCGATGAGGAAGTCGTCGGCGTAGCGGCAGTAGCGGAGCCTTTTGAAGTTGGGGTCCATCGGATCGACGGAAGGCACTTTCCGTCTCTCCTTATTAATGGCCTTGATCTCCGCGAAAGCAGCGTCGATCTCGGCCCGATCCGCGCCTTCGGCGCGGAGCCGTTCAATTTTCCGGCGAAGACTGAGAACGCGCCGTTCCAACGCCGTATAGCGCGGGAATGGGCGTCGCTCACGGCCTTTGTCGAAGTCCGCCTTCATCCTCTGCATGTGCTGGTCCAGCTCGTGCAGATAGATGTTGGCGAGCAAGGGCGAGACAACGCCGCCCTGTGGCGTGCCACTGTAAGTGCGTCCGTAGACCCAATCTTCCATGTAACCTGCTTTGAGCATTCCTTCGATCAGACCGATGAACTTATTGTCATCGATCCGCTTCCTTAGAAGCCCAAGCAGGATGTCATGGTCGATGTTGTCGAAGAACCCACGCACATCCACTTCGACCAGCCACTTGCAGCCCGTCCAACTCCTCTTGATGAGCTTGAGCGCGGTATGACAGGATCGCCCCGGGCGGAACCCATGTGATTCATTGAGGAACACAGGTTCATAGATCGCTTCGAGCAGAATCCTGACCGCCTCCTGAACGAGCCGGTCTTCCACCGTGGGGATACCCAGCGGTCGTGTCTTGCCGTTGTCCTTCGGGATATAAACCCGCCGGACCGGCCGGAAGCGATAACTGCCATCTGCCACGCGCCTGGCGATGTCGGCGAGCTTCTCCAGCGACATGCCGTCGAAGGTCTTGCCATCTACACCGGGCGTCAGGGCTCCCTTGTTGCGGGAGACCTTTTCGTAGGCCCACTCGAAGAGATGCGGGCATCTCATCAAGCGGTGAAGGCCATTTACGCGCTTACCTGACCGCGACAAAGTCGGCAGTGATTCAATTCTTCTCTGGATGGTAACGGCCTGCATCAGCAGAACCTCTCCGTCGAAGAATCTTCTCTTCGCATACTGCACATGCCGTTATTGGCGGCATCGTCCTTCCCCCGATCGGAGGCGCTTTCGGTCCGGTCGCCCGGCCTTATACGCATGATCGTCTGCCTCACGGCGGCTGTCCCGGCCATTACGCCGGGCATTTGGGTACTATGACGGCTCCGTCGCCAGAAAGGTTCTCGAAAGAACCTGTTGCAGGCGATCCCGTAGTTACGTGTGCGGGGAGTTGCGGTGTGTTTAGGTGTCCCATTCATCTCCTTGATCCACGGATGGTGGTCGTCCCACGCGGACTGGTGGCAGTTCGCACTGGCCGGTACGATCTGCCCCGCGTGGCGTAGCGTGTCAGCCGCGTTCGCTACTGCCAGCCCTTTGGCGACTGGAAACTGGGATTCAGGCAATACAGCTTTCACCATGCACACCTTACTCTGTGCTCTCCACCGGGCTGCGGCGCCCGATTTCGAGACGTTTCCCGGCATGCTCTGGTCCCGTTCCTCTTTCGAGGTCTCAGTCGTTTCCGACACCGGTAAGCCGGGTAAGTAAGAGCCCAACCAGTAGGCTCCATTCTTTCGAACACTCCCTTCTTCTTCACGCCACAACGGCGCACGCCATCCGGCTTCGATCCCTCGCGCAAGCATAGGTCACGCGCGAAATATATCGCTATATATAATGTGTCGCTCGCCGGAGGCACTCGCCCGCGTGCCCCGCCGTCATTGCATGCCGGCGTCGCTATCGCTGTCCCGCGTTCGGGGGCCTTGTTAACCGGTCTCGCGACCGCAGTCGCCTCGGTGCCCGCGGGCATTGCATGCCCGCGTCGCTATCACTGCCCTGTCGGCGGCTGCCTTCCTGATTTTCTCACTCTTGCCTTGTGCTTCTTCTCTCTAGAGCTGATCGCTGTTCTCACGGTTGAGATCTCATGGGCTCCGCCCCTCGCGCGCACCAGGGTGAAGCGCCGGCTGACGCCGGCGCCGACCCGAGCGGTCTCCCCGGTCTTCCGCGCTTCTCTCACCTTGCCGGCTTTCGAGGATATGGCACCCGCTTGTGCAGACCCGCTTCCCGCGAAGCGGCCCTTATCGGGCGGGTGAACCCCCTCCACTCGGGTCGCCCTGGCACTTGCTACCCCCGGCCTCGCCGACGGGCAGGGGCGCAGGCGCGGAGTGCGCCCTGCACCCATGAAGCCAAAAGGAGATCGATCATGTCGGCTAAGTCAATTGGAATACCTGATGGAACGGAGGTTTGCATTCCGCTCGGCAAGCTCAAGAAGTCGCCGAAGAATGCCCGCAAGACGCCGCACAGCGAGGCGGCGATCGAGGCCTTGGCGGCGAGCATCGCGGTCAAAGGCATCCTGCAGAATCTGGTCGTCGAGCCGGAGGTCGATGGCGAAGGGGCGGCGACGGGGTTCTTCTGCGTGACCATCGGCGAGGGCAGGCGGCTGGCCCAACTTCTGCGGATGCAGCGCAAGGAGATCAAGAAGACCGAGCCGATCCGGTGCGTCGTCGATACCGCGAACGATCCCCACGAAATCAGCCTGGACGAGAACGTCACCCGGGAAAACATGCATCCCGCCGACCAGTTCGAGGCCTTCAGGAAGCTCGCGGACGAGCGCGGCTTCGGTGCGGAGGAGATCGCGGCCCGCTTCGGCGTCACGGCGCATGTGGTGCGGCAACGCCTGCGGCTGGGTGCGGTTTCGCCCAAATTGGTGCAGCTCTATCGCGACGGCGATTTGACCCTTGAGCAACTGATGGCGTTTGCCATCGTCGACGATCATGCCCGGCAGGAAGCCGTCTATGAGCGCCTGCCCTTCGACCCGGATGCCAGCACCATCCGCCGTCTGCTCACCGAAACCCATGTCGCGGCAACCGATCGCCGCGCGCGTTTTGTGGGTCTTGAGGCCTATACGGAAGCGGGCGGCACGGTGCTGCGCGACCTCTTCACCGAGGATCGCGGCGGCTATCTGGAAGACGTCTCGCTCCTCGATCTCCTGGTGACGGCAAGGCTCGGCCGCGAGGCGGATGCCTTGCGGGCGGCCGAGGGATGGCGGTGGACGGAAGCCCATCTCGACTTCCCGCATGCCCACGGCATGCGGCGGGTCTACCCGCATGCCGTGGTGCTATCGTCGGAGGATGAGGCGAGCCTTGCGGCGGCTCACGCGGAGTTCGACCGGCTGACCGAGCAGCATCAGACGGCCGAGGAACTGCCTGACGACGTGGATGCGCGGTTCAGCGAATTGGAGACCGAAATCGAGCGGCTCGAAGCAATGCGAACCGCTTATGATGCCGAGGACGTTGCGCGCGGCGGCGCTTTCGTGATCCTCAATCACGACGGTGCGTTACGGATCGAACGAGGCTTTATCCGCCCCGAGAACGAGAAACCCCACGCAGAAACCGGGTCGGAAAGCGATGCCGAGGGGCTGTCTCGTATACACATCTGACGCTGCCGACGATCGC